>JANMGF010001005.1:0-3230 GCA_031374535.1 Polyangium sp. (in: bacteria) | reverse complement strand
AGGGCTCGGCCATTGTAGAAGGCCCACCAGTTCCCCTCCAGATCCATGACCCAGGCGAGCCAGGACTCGGTCTGCGGCCCGCCCGGCACGGAGGGCGTCAGAGGCTGGCCCACCGCCGTCGACGGCCACGGGTTCACCGCCTCAGGGGGCGGGTCCGCGAACTGCCCTCCCCCGAAATCGAAGCTCGTCGTCTCTTTTCCGTTGACATTTTGATAGTACTCGACCCTGACCCGCAGGTGAGGGCCGTCGGGGGTCAGGGCATCCGCGCTGAGGTTCTGGCGATCGACCGTGAGCATCAGGCCGATGAACTCCGTTACGTCGCCGACGGCGGGGCAACGCACGACGAGCTCGATCAAGCTAAAGCTGTTCGCCGCCACCTCAGGCTTGAACTGGTTCACGCGCACGGAAGCGCCCCGGTTCGGCGCGACCACGCTGAGCCCCGCATAAAGCCGCTTGTCCGCATCCGGCAGCCCATGCACCTCATGGTTCGCGATCCAGTCCTCGATCGACGTCGCCCCCGTGTCCTCCAGGATATACCGCCAAAAATCAGGCCGATTGAACAACGTCGCATCCGTCGGCCCCCACAACTCGGGATACTGCTCCACCTCGGTGAGCGCGAGCGTGACGCCCTGGGGGAGCGCCGTGTTGGAAAGGAGCGCCGGGATCTCCGGGACCGCGACGTCGAGCGGCGGAACCTTGATATAATCAAGGATATCCCCCGAATACCCTTGCACCGTCTTCGCGATGGGCCGGTCCTTGTAGACCACCTTCGCGATGTACGCGTCCGCCTCGTCCTTTCGCCTTTGCTGCTCGGGCGACAGCTCCGGCGGAGTCACCCGCCATTCCTCCGGATCCGGCAGCGCGGACGCCGTGCCTTGCCCCTCGCCGCCGCCCCCGCCAAAAGGCCCGGACCCGTCACCCAGGACGATGACGCATGCGACGTTGAACGGCAGAAGCAAGATCAAGGCGAGCAACGCCGCGCTTCGCATGAGGCCACCTCCCAGGAGAGAGTACACCAGCGCACCACGCACGCGCTACCAGCGCCCGCGCCTGCCCCACCAGCGCGCCACGCGACCCGCGCCAGCGCTCGCTGACACGGTTCGACCGACGCGCCGGGTGGTGTCCCCGCGCCGCTGGTGCGGCTCGCGCAGGCCGCGGGACACCACCCGCGCGAGCGCGGCGCCGCTCTGCGAGGCAACGATCAGGCCCCCTTGAGCTCCTGTCTACGATGCGACTACGTTGCCGCGCATGACGACGGGGACGATCGCTCTCGCGGAGCGCTTCCGCCTCCGCCTTACCGCGTCGCCCTTCCAACGGGCAAACGCTTCGAGACGATGCGGGGTCTCATCCGCAAAGCCATCGCCGCGACCGATATTGGGCGGCAAATCGAGGCGGAAGTCGCCGCGCTCCTGGGATAAGCACGACCGAAATACGAAGATGGCGCTTTACGGCGCGTTCCCATTCGGTGTACCAGATCCACCACGTCTCTCCTCGCCACGACGAAAGGAGCCACCCATGCCGATCGCCCTGACCCCCGAACAACAGGCCATTCTCGAACAGACGCGCGCCGTCCACACACCTGCCGAGTTCGAGGCGTTGCTCGTCGCCGCGCAACCCGAGACGGACAAGATCGTGCGCGAATCACTCTCGCCGAACCAGCCAATCGGCGTGACCTTGACCGAGCTCCGGGATCTTTTCCTCGCGACCACCCAGCACACGGCGAAGCTCGACGCACACAACTACAAGGCCGAGCGCCGCGCCCTCTTTCGTGATGCGATCCGCCTGCTCGAGACGGCGCACCTCTGGTTCGGCGAGGGCAACCGCACCGGCGCATTCCGGGTGCGAACCGTGGCAGAGGTCGTCGAAGCGAGCCGCCCCTTTCGCGCGCGCCTGGCCGCATACGGAGAGCATGCATTCGCCTTCGAGCCGGAGATCGCGGAGCTGTTCGCCGACGTGAACACCACGGGCACGCTCGACGAAGAGGTCGCCGATCTGCGTTTGCTCCTTCAGGCCGCAAAGCAACATCAAGCCGCGCTGGCGGACATCGGAATGAGCGACGATTTCGTGAAGCAAGGCGAAGGGCTGCTTCGCGAGGCCGAAAACCGAGACCTGCTCGGCGTGCTCGGGCTGCGAAACCAAGAAGAGGCGATGTTGCTCCGCAACCGCATCCTCACCTATGCCGTCCTGCTCGGACGGCAGGCACGCGCAGCGGGCGTCAACGCATGTTTCGACGACGCGGAGGCGAGGCGAAGGTTCGAGGCAACGTCGTTCCGAGAGGCGCTCCGGCGGCTACGGCCAAAGCGGCGCGGGCCAAAGGAGGACGCCACGACCCCCACGGAAGGCGCCTCCAACGACCCCTGACGCCGAGCATGGGTCTCCTCAGCGGGAGGCGTAGGAGCCGGGGCGCCGCCCCGGGCCCCGCGGGGGCTCTTCGCCCCTCGACCCGAACCAGGGCAAGCCCTGGACCACAACGGAAGAACTGCGCAATGCGCAGTTCTTCCACAGGCCGGTGGCAAGACCTTCAGGGCCGAATCCCGAGGAGACGCAGCGCGTCCGACCAGAGGGGCCAGAGCGTGCGGAAGGGGTGCGTCGCGAGGAGGACGCCTCCCTTCGGAAGGCGGCGGACGTGGTAGGGGGCGTGGTGCTTGATGAAGCGCCGGTGTTCGACCGTGTGCACAAGCTCGTATGTCGGCCCTCCCGGCACATCCCCCGGGCCGAGCGAATACCCGAATGGATCGTCTGGCGAAAACCCCGCGGCCTCTGCGCCCTGCGTCACCAGATCCGCGACGGCATCCGCCTGCGCGCCGAAGTGATCGAGCAAGCTCGAAAGCTCGTCCTTCAAGTCCTGCACGCTCTTTTTCAGATCCGCGAGGAGCTGCTCCAGCGCGGCCCGCGTGGCCTCGTCGACCACACCTTCATACCGATCCAGAATCGCATCGAGGTCGACATCGACAATCTCGTCGAGAGGCCGGGACACGAGATCGTGTAGTTCCGTGTCGAGCTGCTGGAGCAGGTCGAGCCGCGCCGCGAGGCCCGCCGCTTTCGAGGCGTTTTCGAGGAGCCATTTCCGCTCAGCGGCAATCTCGGCCTCCAGGTTCGTCCCGGTGGAGTTCCAGACCCCAAAAGAGAAGGCATTCGATCCGACCCGGAGCAGCACCGAATCGAACCCCGCGTCCGCAACGGCGCTCTGCGAGCCGTCCGCGTGCGTCATCAGGCTGCCCGGAATGTTG
>JANMGF010000966.1:0-1928 GCA_031374535.1 Polyangium sp. (in: bacteria) | reverse complement strand
GATCTCTTCGACGGCAAATGCGACCTCGACTACCTGCGTGATCGCCTCCGCGTCGGCCGCACGCACGAGCGGATCGGCCTCGATCCGGAGTGGTACATCGGGGCCTACTGCATTTACATGAACCAGCTCTTCCCGCTCGTCATGCGCCATTACAAGGACGACATCGAGAAGGGCATCGCCACGATCCAGAGCCTCGCCAAGCTCATCTGCTTCGACATGGGCGTCGCCATCGACACGTACATCGAGGCCATGGCCGCGCGGGAAGCGGCGCAGGTCCGGTCGTTCATCGATTCGATCACCTCGTTCTCCGGGGACCTCGACGGCGCCTCGAGCGAGATCCTCGGCGCGACGGCGACCCAGACGTCGGCCGCGCAAGAGCAGGCGACGGGCGTCTCGGAGATCACGACGACGTTGAGCCAGCTCCACCTCATGTCCACGCAAACCCTGGAGAAGGCCGAGGCGGTGATCGGCGAGTCCGATCGATCGATCGACGCCTCGAAGACCGGCGGAAAGGCCGTCCTCGACGCCATCCAGGGGATGCACGAGATCCGCGAGCAGGTCGAGACGATCGCGCAGAAGATCGTCACCTTGAGCGAACAGACCCAGCAGATCGGCGATATCATCATGTCGGTCAACGAGATCACCGAGCAATCGAAGCTGCTCGCGCTGAACGCGGCGATCGAGGCGGCGCGGGCCGGGGATCAAGGCCGGGGCTTCGCGGTGGTGGCGGCCGAGATCCGGAGCCTCGCGGATCAATCGAAACAAGCGACGGCGCGGGTGCGAAAAATCCTCGGCGACATCCAGAACGCAACGAATTCGGCCGTGATCGCGACCGAGCAGGGGACGAAAAAGGTCGAGGCGGGCGTGAGCTTGGCGAACCGCGCCGGCGAGACGATCGAGCTGCTCGGGCGATCGGTGGAAGGATCGGCGGGCGCGGCGCGGATCATCGCGAACGCGTCGCGGCAACAAACCTCGGGGATCCAGCAGGTCTCGGACGCCATGAGATCGATCAACCAGGCCACGATGAGCACCGTCGCCGGCATGCAAATGACCGAATCGAGCGCGAAGAAGCTGACGGAGATGACCGCGTCGATGCAATCGCTCGTGCGGGTGTTCTCGCAACCAAAGAAGCGGAAACCCGACTACAATATGGCTTGAGTGAGGACGACGATGGTCGCTTTTCACGCCGCCGACGAGGCGCTCGCGGTCTTCGCGGAGGAGGCCGCGGAGCTCTTGCAGAAGCTCGAGGTCGGCCTGAACGCGCTGCAAGGCGTGGACGGGTCGGCCCGCGAAGAGCTCTATCGGGATCTCTTGCGATGGCTGCACACGCTGAAGGGTGCGGCTTCGGTCGTCGGGCAGGACGTCGTGCGGTCGTACGTGCACGCGCTCGAAGAGCTCGTGTGTTTGGTCCAGGAAGGACAAGTGCCGCTCGACGCAGCGGTGATCGCCGAGCTGTCCGGGGGGCTCGAAGACGTGCGTCGGGCAGCGGCGCGGGTCGAGCCCGAGGGGGCCGCGAGGAGGGAGACGGCGGCCACGGCCACGGCTGCGGCTGCGACGTCGAAACGATCGAACGGCGAGCTTTTACGGCTGCGACCGGAGAAGATCGACGCGCTGCACGCGCTCGTCGGGGAGCTCCTCGTGACGAGGCTTCAGTACGACGCGCTCGCGCGCCGGATGGTGGAGCTTCGGGACGGATCGGACGAGGCCGCGGGCGAGCTGCGATCGTTCGCGGCGTTCTGCGGGGGCTTGCGAGGTCAGATCCCGGCGCGTTTGCACGCGGATCTCGCGTCGCGGCTCGGGCGCCTGACGGAAGCCGCGTCGACGATCTCGCGCGACACGAGCCAGGTGACGCGCGAGCTTGGCATCCTCGAAGCGCAAGCCTCCGCCGTGAGCACGAGCCTCGAGGACGGGATCCGCGAGCTGCGGCT
>JANMGF010000948.1:0-3897 GCA_031374535.1 Polyangium sp. (in: bacteria) | reverse complement strand
GGCATCACCACCACGTCGTCGGTGAGCGGGATGATCGGCGTCGAGAGCTCGGCCAGGCGCTCGCGTTGCACCTCGATGATGTGCGCTTGAAGAGCCTCACGCTCGAGCTCGGTGATCTCGCGTTGCTCGAGCTCCACACGTAACTGCTCCGCGGTGTCGCGCGCCTCCCGCGTCCGACGGACGACCTCCTCTTCGAGGCCCTCGTTCGTGCGGAGAAGCTCCTCCGTCACGCGTTGCACCTCGGTGTAGAGGAGCGCGCTCTCCACGGCAGCGCCCGCCTGCGAGGCCAGAAAGTCCACCAGCGTCAGGCGCGCCGGCACGAACGCCTCGGTCGCCGACGCATGCTCCAGGTAGATCACCCCCACGAGCCGACCCTTGTGCAGCATCGGCGTGCACAGGATCGATCGCGGCGCGCGGGCCACCATGTACGGGTCCTTCGCGAAGCGCCGATCCACACGCGCATCCCCGAGCAGGAGCGGCTCGCGCGTGCGCCGCACGTACTCCACCACCGAAAGAGGTAACGCGTCGGTCTCCTCCGCGAGCACGCTCGGACCCGCCGTGAGCCGCTCGGGATCCACCACCATCGTCGCCTCGACCCAGAGACGGCCGCCACGCTCGATGAGCAGCATCCCCCGGTCGGCGCCGGCGCTCTCGATCACGGCGCGCACCACGCGCAAGAGGACGCGTTCGAGCAGGATCTCCCCGGCGATCGCCTGCGCTGCGCGGATCACCGTCGCCGTGTCGAGCGTCGCGAACGAACGGTCGCCCGAGCTCGAGTTCGCGGGCATGTCCCACGGCGGCGTGTCGCCCTCCCAGAGGTCCTCGTACCGCGACGAGAGGTTCTCCACCTTCGCGCGCGCGCCCCAGCGCTGGTAGCCCTTGCGCGCTTCGAGCACGTAGGCGCGCGCGAGGCGCTTGCGACCCCGCGCGAGGTGATGCACGGCCGCGCGTTCACTCGCGAGGGCCTCGTCCTTGATGAATCCGTTGTCGCAGGCGCCCGCGATCGCCGCCTCGAAGAGATCGATCGCCGCGGCGTCGTTTTGCAGGGAGCGCGCTCGCTCGGCGCGCACGAGGTCGAGCCGGTGCTGGTAGCTCTCGGGAGAGCTCCGGGCGAGGGCCACGAGCTCGGCCTCGCGCCGCGTGAAATCCGCCTCCCTGCGCGCCTTTTCCTCGGGCGAGCCCTCGCCGAGGAGAGCCGCCGCGACCAGCGCGCCGTGGAAGACGACCTCGGTCGAGTAGTACTGAGCGACCGACATCGGCAGGAGCTTCTCGGCCTCGGCAGCCGACTTCTCGGCGAGCTCGAAGTCGTGGAACAGCACGCCGAGCTGCAAACGCGCGCCGTGGTAACAACACGCGACGAACGGCAGCTTCTTCTCGATCAACGAGGCGGCGAACGTGGACTCCTCGAACTCGCGATCCGAGAGCGAGGTCCGCCCGCGCGTGCGACCCCGGAGGCATCGCACGAGCTGGTAGGCAATCCGGAGGTGCGCCTCCGACGCCGCGTCGCGCGTCTTCTGCATCAGCGTGAGGAAAGCTTCGGCCTCCTGCTCCACGTTCGCGAGGTCCTCACCGATCCCGAGCCGCACCATCGTCATCGCGAAACACGCGTACGACAGGAACGGGAAGTCGCCCGTCGCGAGCCCCTCGCGTTGCGCGCGCTCGAGGTACGGCAGGCACGCCGAGAGCGGCCGGCGGAACGGGTGCAAGTTGCCCCCGTACGTCATGTAGACCTTGCACGCGATGACGGGGCTCGGCAGCCGCTCGTACAAGCGAAGCGCGATCTCCCCCATCCGGTGGGCCTCTTCGTAACGCCGGGCCGTGACGAGGCTGAGGCCGTGCGAAGCGAACCCGAACGCGGACAGCTCCGTCGGGCCCCACGCGAGCGTGTCGCGCACCATCCGCACGCACACGAAAAACAGGAGCGACGGCGACGTCCCGTAGGCCGCCGGCACGAGGTGCATCAACGTTCGAAACGCCGCGCGACGCCGCGAATCTTCGACCGGCGGGGCCTCTACGATCGACTGCACCGAACGTGCTTCGAGCTCGGCGGCGAGCGCGGCCTGCTCCTTCGCGAGCGCCGCCTCGAGGTCCGCCTCGTCCGGCAGCGACTCGCCGAGGAGCGCGAGCGCTTCGCGACCCACACGCACCGCGTCCGCGAACCGACCCTGCGTCACGTAAAGGACCGCGATGAGGTCGTGCACGCTCGCTCGATCGAGCGCCGACTGCGCGTGCCCGAGCAGCGACGCGAAGAGCTGCTCGGCCTCCAGGAAATGGCCCGTCAAGTAAGCGCACGCGGCGCGATCCCGCGTGAGCGCGAACGTGAGGAACGGCTGCTCCTCCCATCCCCGATCCCCGACGAGCTCCATTCCGGTCGCGAAGTAACTGCCCGCGGCCTCGTAGGCGGCGGCTCCCTTCGCTTGTTGTCCGCCGTCGAGCGCGAGGCGCGCGACCTCGAGCCGTTCGGCCGGATCGGTCATCACCGAAACGCCGCGGCTCACGTGGAACAAAAGCTCGAAGATCCCTTCGCCTTCGGTGCCGATCTCGTCGCGGAGCCGCCTCCCGATCGAGACGTGGAGCGACGGCATCTCCTCCGGGCGCAGGAGCGAGTAGGCCGCTTGCTGCACCTTGTCGTGCGAGAACCGGAACGTGCGCGATGGGCTGTGCTTGTCGCCCTCGGCGCGCACGGGTGCGTGGCGCATCCGCACGGGCAAGACGAGCCCAAGGGCCAGCGCCGCGGCGAGGTCTCCGCGCACCTCGGCCTCCGATCGCTCGGCGAGGGCCGCGAGCGCGTCGATCTGGAACTCGTGCCCGAAGACCGACGCGAGCACCAGCGTGCGCCGCGCCGCGGGAGAGAGGTCCCCGATCTTCTCGAGCAGCAGCGTGACGATGTCGTCGGTGACCGTCTCCTCGATCCGCGTCTCGTCGCAGATCACGGCGCCCGTCGTCACGTCCACCTCGACGAGCCCCTCGCGCACCAGCGTCCCGAGGAGCTGCAAGATGAAGAGCGGATTGCCGCTGGTCTTGCTCCAGAGAAGCACGCCGAGCGACTCCACGTCGACCGCGTCGCAGCCGAGCAGCCCCGCGATGAGCCCACGCACGTCCGAGGGACGGAGCGGCCGGAGCTCCACCTTCGTCACCGGCACGCCTTGCCACTCCACCTCGTCGATCGCGCGCGTCACGGCCCGGAAGCTCTCGCCCTCTTCACGACCGCGGAAGGCCGTGATGACGAGCAGGTACGAGCTCTGCGGGTCGGCGAGCAGGTCCTTCAGCAGCTTCAACGAGGCCGGGTCGGCCCACTGCAAATCGTCGAGGAAAAGCAGCACCGGGCGGCGCCGCGTGAAGACGGCCAGGAAACGCTGCACGACGAGCGCGAAGCGATTTTGCGACTCGATCGGGTCGAGGTCCGGCGCGGGCTCCGCAGGTCCAAAGAGGAGCGCGACCTCGGGCACCACGCGCCCGATGAGCTCGGCGTTGGGTCCGAGCGCCGCGTCGAGCTCGCTGCGGATACGCGCGAGATCGGCCTCGCTCTCGGCGAGCGCCGCACGCACGAGCTCGCCGAGCGCATGGCCGAAGCCCGCGAACGGCACGGTTTGCCCGTTCTGATCGAACTTGCCCGTGACGACGTAGGCATCGTCGGCGCCGATACGCGCGGCCGCGTCGAGGACGAGCGCGCTCTTGCCCATGCCAGGGGCGCCCTGGATCGCGAAGAGCTCCCGCGCTCCGCGGCGCGTTCGATCGACCGCCGAAGCGAGCGACTCGCGCTCCGCATCGCGCCCGAAGAGCCGCACCGCCGACGCCAGCATCGTCGGCCGGTCCTGACCGCCGAGCGGGAACGGATCGATGCGCCCCGATTTGCGCAGCCGCACGAGGCACGTGTCGAGATCGGCGACGAGCCCG
>JANMGF010000921.1:0-14766 GCA_031374535.1 Polyangium sp. (in: bacteria) | reverse complement strand
GGCGGGGGTCACCGTCGTGACCTGCGTGAAGCTCTGCCCGCCGTTGATGCTGATCTTCAGATTCCAGCCGTCGAAGGTGCCGCCCTCGGTGTGGTCCCAGGCCCAGAAGGAAACTTTCGGGTTGGTCGCCTGGGTCAGGTTGATGGGCGGCGAGGTCGCAGCAGCGGTGGTGAAGCTCTGGTTCACGTGGTAAAGGTCTGAGATCTGCGTGGCGATGACGCCGTTGCCGATGTGGGCCCCGGGCGGACCCACGTTCGTGGGCGTGCCGCATTGCCAATCCCCGCCGAAGGTCCAGCCATTCGCGCAGACCTCGAAGCCCTCCTGGAGGTACGGCGCGCAGCCCGCGACCGGGCTGCCGCCCCCGCAAGAGCCGGCCACACATTTGTCGGACTGGGTGCAGGCGTTGTAGTCGTTGCACGCGCTGCCATCGGGCGCCAACGAGGCGAGGCACTCGCCTTTCACGTCGCACGCGCCCACCCGACACTCGGCGATGCCCTCCGTGCAGGAGGTCCCGACCGCCGCCGGTGTCGGGCCACAGAGGCCGTTCGCCGGGTCGCACACGCCGAGCTCGCACCCGACGTCGAGCGCCGAGCAATCCTTCGGCGCGCCGCCCACGCATTGCCCGGCCGAACAGGTCCTGTTGACGCTACAGAGGTCTCCGGTGAGCACGCACGGGCTGTTGTCCTTGCCGGGGTCGGGTTTCCCCACGCACGCCCCCGTGGTCGGATCGCAGGCGACCGTGTTGCACTCGTTCTGCGGTGAGAACTGGCAGTCCTTGGGCTCGCCGCCCACGCAGACGCCGATCTGGCATACGCCGTTGATCCGGCAGAGGTCCGTCGGGGTGCACGCGGCGCCGTCGTTCACCGGCGCGACGTCGCAGGACTTCGAATCCTCGTAACAAATGACCGACGAGCACGAAGCCGGCTTGATCCCGCACTGGTTCGGCGCTCCGCCGACGCAGACGCTGTCGTCGCAGACGTCGTTGATGGTGCAGAACTTCCCGTCGTCGCACGAGGTTCCCTTGGGGGAGGGGACCACGACACAGGTGTTCAGTGGACCGAGCTCCTGCCCGGTGTTGCACACCGCGATCTTGCACTGCGGTGTCTCGAACTGCGAGCAGTCCACGCCGCAGGGCCCGAGATCAGCCCCGCCCTCGCCGCCGCTGCTGCTGCTGCTGCTGGTGCTTTCGCTGACGGGGGCCTGGCCCACGGTGCAACTTGCAGCGATCCACACCACCGGGAGCACGAACAGAATCCCACGTAAGTCTCTGATGCGACCGAGCATAAGTTCGCCATCCATGTACCACACCTTGAACCGTCGCGGGTACAGGGATCAAGGCGGTTTTTTCGCTGACTTGTGCTCACGCGAGGGCTGTCGTCGGCACGCCGAAGAACCGGTGCCGCGGGAGCGCCGGCGTGTGCCCTTCGCGTTCGTCTCCAGGTGCCTTCGGATCCTCGACTGCGCGGTATGGTGTGGGGGAGCCCGCCTTCGCGCACGTAGCGATCGTGCTCGAGCGTCTGCCCATCGAGGCCCCTGCAAGCCGCGGCAGTCCGGGCTGGTGCAGGCGTTCGCGAGAGGCAGGAATCGGTCGGGGCTGGGGGGGGCGGCGTATTGCCCGCGGGATTTTTTACGACGACGGGAGAATCGAATGAATGGCGCCGCAGTACCAGAAGAATCCCAAGCATTCGTAGACGACGCCGATGACGCCCGGCTCGGTACGAGGCGAGGCGAGGCGAGGCGAGGAAGAACGGGGGGTGGTTTGACGGAGCAAATCATTCCGTTACGGAAGATCCGTCCCTCCTCGTTCCATGTGGATCTCGCGGCTGGGGAGCCATCGTATTGACGCTGCCACGCCGCGACGCGGCATGCGCCTGGCGCAGACTCTCAAATTAAGGCTGGACATCCTACGACTGACCATGATAATGGGTTTACGCTGGGACATTTGAACCCGAACAGCGATTTGCATGGGGGCATGCTGCGCTGCGAAGGGCGGTGTATCGCGTGATCGAGCGAGGACCGTTCGCGGCACCGGTGTGTCCACGAGGAGCTTCATGTTTACCCAGAAAGACCTCGAACATCTTCGTCACGAATTGACTGGCACCGTCGTTCTATCGGGTTCGGCGGGTTATACCGCGGCGACCACGATCGACAATGGCCGGATCCGCCTCCAGCCGGGGATCGTCGTCCTCGCAGCGACCACGCAGGACGTGGCACGCTCGCTGCGCTTCGCGAAGCTGCACGGCGCGAAGTTCACGGTGCGGAGCGGCGGCCACAGCGCCGCGGGGTATTGCCTGAACGAGGGCGGCGTCGTGCTCGACATGACGGCGATGAAGGGGAAGACCTTCGACGCCGGAAGGCAGACGATGCACGCCGAGATCGGCAACACCTGGAGCGATCTCTATGTCTATTTGACGAACACCGGGACGGGGCTCGTCCCCGTCGGCGGCGGCTGTCCCACGGTCGGCATTCCGGGCTTCATGCTCGGCGGCGGCGTCAGCTTCGTGTCGCGCTCCTACGGGCTCAGCGTCGACAACCTCCTCTCGATCGACCTCGTGACCCCGGACGGCGAAGTCCGCCGCATCTCGGCGACGTCGGGGTCGGCGGAGGAGCGGGATCTCTTCTGGGCCTGCCGCGGGGGCTGCGGCGGCAACTTCTGCGTCGTGATTGCATTCGAGATCAAGCTTCACCGGCCGAACACCGAGAAGATGCTGGTCGGTCAGATCCGTTATCCCATCGACGTCGCCGAGGATCTGCTCGGCTTCTACAACGAGTGGATCCAGACCGTGCCCGACGAGCTCGCGGTATATGGTTACATGGGCAATGCAGTCAACCCCGCGCACACCCAGCAGGGAATGAAGAGCATCGGGCTCACCCCGATCTTCAACGGCGACTCCGCGCGGGGGATGGAGCTCATCGCCCCGATCCTCAAATTCAAGAACATCTCGATCAGCCTGTACGACATGACGCTGCCCGATTTCGAGCTCATGAACGGCAGCGTCACGCTCGTGAAGGGGCGCCAGGCGTACATCCGCTCGGCGTTCCTGCCGCCGAAAGGCTATGGCCCCGAAGTCGCGAAGATCCTTCCGGATTTCATGAAGAGGGCGCCGACCGCCGACTCGCTCATGGTCTGGTCGCATTGCGGTGGCAAAGTCCGCGACGTCGGCCCCGAGGACACCGCGTACTGGAACCGGGGCGCGGAGTTCCTGTGGGAGCTCAAGGCCATCTGGACGCACGACTACGAGATGGTGGACAACGTCGATTGGGCCTACGCCTTCGGGGACGCGCTCGAGCCCTACATGACCGGCGCGTACGCGAACTACATCGATCCGCTGCTCCACGATTGGCAGAAGAAATACTACGGCGACAACTACGAGAGGCTCTGCGCGGTGAAAAAGCACTGGGATCCCACGAATTTCTTCCACTTCCAGCAGAGCATCGGCTCCGAGTTCCAGCCCTCGACGAAGAGGCCGCTCGACCTGAGCTCGCTCTTCCGCACCTACGCCGACGACGCCGGTCGCGGTTCCACGGGGGCGAAGCGATGAGCGCCGCGCGGTCGTCGTTCGCCGGAGGGTCGAGGACCCGTCCGAACCACCTCTGGATCTCGACTGCCGTCGCGCTCGCGGGGGCGCTCGCCGGGGGCGCGTCGGGCTGCGACCAGAGAAATGCGCCCATCCGGAATCAGGTGGCCTCCGCGGTGCCCGTGGCGGCATCTCCGAGCGCGCCTGGCTCGGTCATGCCTGCGAGCTCGGCGCAATCGGCGACGCCGGCAAAGCAGAGCCCGGCCCCCATCGTCCTCAGCCCGAATTTCCCCGGCGACGTGACGGTGACCAACGGCGCCGGCGGCCTCTCTGCGATTCAGGCGGATTTCGATGTTTTTTCGTGGAATTCGTTCATCGCGGCGAACTGGCCGCCTGGCCCCGACGGCACCGGCGACCCGAACAAGAAGATCGGCGCGACCCCGACCGGCGACAATCCCACGGTCTGGGAGGGATGGATCAGCACCTCCAATGTCTTTCTCCAGGACGGCAAGACGCCGGTCTGGGGCGCGCCGCCCGAGATCCCTGCGGCTTGCAAGGGTATTTTCAAGGAGGGGATGCGGGTCGTCACGCAGGTCGGCAAGACGCCGGGCGTCCTTTCGGACACGACCCAGCCCTTCAAGACGGGGCCGCTCATCGATCAGAACGGCAATTTTGTCCGGTTCGACATCCTCCTCAACAAGCCGATGTTCGATTACATCGTGGCGAACGGGTTGTATTCGAAGAAGGGGCAGAAGGCGTTCACGGGGACGGTACAATTCCCCTGCGGGGCCAAGGACGGGGCGGTGGGCGCCGTCATGATGAAGGCCGCGTGGAAGGTGCTGTCCGAGCCTGCGAAGGAGAGGGCTCGTTTCCACAGCGCGGACGTGCTCGTTTACACGCCGGCCTCGAAGGCGCCGAAGATCGACGAGAAATGCGAGGCGGCGACGGTCGGCCTGGTCGGGCTCCACATCGCGCACAAGACGAACGACGCGGCGCAGTGGGTGTGGTCCACGTTCGAGCACGTGGACAATGCCCCCAAGGCGGCGGAGGCGAAGGCCCCCCCGCGCTCGTCGTACAACTTCTTCGATACGGGCTGCGGCGCCAATTGCCCGACGGAGAACACCGCCGCTCCCCGGCCGTGGAACCCGACGGTCAAGAACGTGAATCACACCCAGGTGGTCCGGGTCGATACACTGCTCGAGAGCGAGAGCTTCATCCCAGTCAGCGCGAAGGCCCGGAACGACGACGCCCACAAGCTCCTCGTCGGCGTCGCGGCGAGCTCGGTCTGGCAGTATTACGAGCTCGACAGCACGCAATGGCCCACGGACACCAACTTCGGCAAGTGCACGGCGAAGCCGGCGAATCCGAACGGCACGCCGGCGCCGACCTTCCTCGCCAATACGACGATGGAAACGTTCGTGCAGGGCACGACGCCCGGCGTCTCGTCGAGCTGCATCGGCTGTCACGGCAATGCGGCGATGACCAACGGCGCCGCTTCGGATTTCACCTACGTCCTCCAGGTCGCGAAGTGAAGAGCGCGGAAAGGAATGAGATGAGCACCAGCGCAGACGATCCCGTCCAGACGTTCGCCGCGATGTCGGCCGCGCTCACCGGGTTCAAGCTCGAGGCGATCCGCCCCCAGCTCGATCCGGTCGGGTTGAGCGCCCTCTATTATAATTTCGTGCACGCGCGATCGCCGGAGATGCTCGCTTCGTTGCTCGGCGCGTTCCGCGAGAGCAGCGGCACTTCCCAGGAGAAGGCCGATCTGCTCCTCGAGACGAAGAGCGGCGCGCCTGCCTCGGAGCGCGCGCAGCTCGCGCAGAGCATCGTTCGCATGTGGTATCTCGGCTCGTGGTACGCCCCCTCGGGCGCCACCCCACCGTTTTCGCCCGAGCAGGTGATATCGCGGCAGGCGTACGTCGGCGGGCTCGTGTGGAAGGTCGCGCAGACGCACCCGATGGGATACAGCGAATTCACGTTCGGGTACTGGGCGAAGACGCCGCCGTCGCTCGCCGATTTCGGGGTCGACGTGCCGGGTTCTACGCAGGGAGAAGGGGAATGAACCGCGAAACCATTTACGACGTGGTGATCGTCGGGGCCGGCGTGTGCGGCTCGATCCTGGCCTCGAAGCTCGGGGCGGAAGGCAAGAAGGTGCTCGTCCTCGACGCCGGCGAGCCGGTGCCGGACGATCGGAACGGGTACATGGACAACTTCTATCTGGCGCGCGCGAAGACGCCGGAGTCGCCCTATCCGACGACGGAGGCCCGCGCGCCGGCGGGGCTCTTTCCGCTGCCGAATCCGGCCACGCTGGCCGCCCCGCGGCCGACCATCCTGCAGCTCGGCCAATGGAAGGACCCGACGCAAAGTTATCTGATCCAGCCGCAGACACCCGAGAGCCCCGTGCCCGACGCGACCGGATCTCTGCGCAAGATGCCGTTCTCGAGCACGTACGAGCGCGTCGGCGGCGGCACGGTATGGCATTGGCTTGGCACGTCGCTGCGCCACGTCCCGCACGATCTGGCGATGTATTCGACCTACGGAAAGGACGTGCCGAACTCTCCCTTCGGCCCCTGGGCCGATTGGCCGATCTCCTACGCCGAGCTCCAGGAGCTCTATGGCAAGGCGGAGGCGGAGATCGGCGTCGCCGCGAGCGTCGAGGAGCAGGCGCCCTTGAAGGAGGCGATCGGGCTCTCGTATCCGCCGGGCTACGAGTACCCGATGCAGTCGATCCCGATGAGCATGGTCGATCAGAGGGTGATCTCCGGCCTCGGCACCTCTTTCTTCGTGCAGAGCGGCGTCCCGGAGGATCCGAACACCTACCCGGTCTTCGTCTCGCCGACGCCCGCCGGCCGCAACTCCCAGCCCTACCAGGGCCGCCGCGTGTGCGCCGGCAATACCAATTGCATTCCGATCTGCCCCATCCAGGCCAAATGGGATCCGACGGTCTCCCTCGCCAACGCGCTCAACACCGGGAACGTCCAGGTAATGTACCGCGCCGTCGCCTGCAACGTCGCGTTCGACGCGAACGGGGAAATCTCGGGCATCGATTACCTGATGTACACGAAGGGCGTCGCGCCGCCACCGCCCGAGCGGGCGACGGCGCGGGGCAAGACGTACGTGCTCGCGGCCCACGCGATCGAGAATGCGAAGCTGCTCCTCATGTCGAACGACGGCAAGGGGATCGCGAACAGCAGCGATCAGGTGGGTCGAAACCTGATGGACCACGTCCTTTATCTCACCTGGGGCGTGATCCCCGAGTCGAAGGAGCCCATCTTCGGCTACCGCGGGCCGCTCACGACGGCCGGCATCGAATCGCTGCGTGACGGCGCATTCCGCAAGTATCGTTGCGCATTCCGCGTGGAGATCGGCAACGAAGGGTGGAATTTCCCGAGGAGCGATCCATACACGACGATGAACGATTTCGTGATGGGGACCAACGCCTCGGGGCTGAATCCGCCACCCGAGAAGCGGCTCGGCGGCGTCGAGCTGGCGCTCCAGCTGAACGCGCTGCTCACGCGTCAATTCCGCATTGCGTTTCTCATGGAACAGGCGCCGCAGGGCGCGAATCGGGTCGAGCTCGACTACACGAACCGCGACGGCCTCGGGCTCCCGCGCCCGAAGATATCGGACTATGGCCTCGACGAGTACACCCTGAACGGCTTCCGCGCCGCCCGATTGATCGCGAAAGAGATCTACGACAAGATCGGCGCCGAGCAGCTCACGGATTTTGGCCCCCCGTCCGAGAACAAGGAGACGCCGGGCTATTTCTTGCTCGACGGCCAGCCATGTCGTTATTTCGGCGCCGGTCATGTCGTCGGCACCCATCGAATGGGATCCGATCGCGCGACCAGCGTCATCGACGCGAACCAGCGCTCGTGGGACCACAAAAACCTGTGGATCCTCGGCAGCGGCAGCTTCCCCACGGTCGCCACCGCGAACCCGACGCTCACGCTCGCGGCGCTCACCTTCAAGGCGGCGGACAGCATCCTCGGAGCGCTCGCTTCATCCTGAACGGGGAAAATGATGTTCATCATCAACGCAACCTGGACGATTCAGGCGGGGCAGGAGGCGGCGGCGCAGCAGGCGCTCGCGGAGCTCGCGCGGCAGGTCCAGGAGGGTGAGCCGGAAACGTGGATGTATTTGATCCACGTCGCCAATACCGATCCGGGGGTCTTCGTTTTCCCGCCGGCGGGCCGAGGCGCCGTCACGTTCTTCGAGGGCTTCCGGGACCCGCAAGCTTTCAAGAAACACGTGACGGGGCCGATATTGACGCGCTTCATCGAGAAGTACGGCGTCCTCTTTCTCAACATGTACGGCCCGCAGAGCCCGTTCGTCGTCTCGCAGGGGCTCGAGACGGCGTCGGGATTCATTCGCCCGGACGCGGCGGAGGCTTCGCTCTACACGGTCATCGCGCGCTGGAGCATCAAGCCCGGCGGCGAGGACGCGGCTCGCCGAGCGCTCGTCGACTACGTGGCCGACGTGTATCGCGTGGAGCCGGGGACATTCATGTACACGGCCAATGTCCCCTCGCAGAGCGAGGAGCTCCCGTCCTTTCCGACGTCCGCGCAGAACCAGCTCGTCTTCAATTCTGGCTGGAAAGATCACGACGCGTATGTCGAGCATACGCAGGCGGCGCCGTACAGAGACCTCCTTGCGCAGCATGGGCACCTGTTTCTCCAGGCGAATGGGGCCAATACGAGCGACCACCCGTACATGACGACCGCGGTGCTGAAGCGAATCGCCGGCTTCTTCCGGGCGGAGGCATTCTCCGTGGCCCGGCACGCGGAGGGCGCGTCTCCCGCGAGCGCTGAGGAGGCCGCCCATGCGTGACATTTCCCGACGTGGTTTCTTGACGGGCGCGGCAGGCGGGCTCGCCTCCTTCGCCGTCGGCGGATGCGGCAGCGACACTGCGCCGACGCCGGGCGGGGACACGGGGGCCTTGGAACAAACGACCGACGTGACGCTGGACATCGGGGTCATTCAGGTCGAGCTGGCGGGTTATCCGGTGCGCCTGCGGGCCTATGGCGGGACCGTCCCGGGGCCGACGATCACGACGCGCCCAGGTGAGTTGCTGCAGATTCATGTCCGCAACTTCCTCCCCGAATACGACTCGTCGTTGTGGGAAGAGGACCTGAAGGTGCTCGGCCACCTCGTCGCCATGAACGTGCCGCACGACCTCAACACCACGAATCTGCACGTGCACGGCCTCAGCGTGATCCCGCACCTCTTCGAGCCGCTCGGCACGTCGGACCCCATGGCGCCGATGATCGCTATCGAGCCAGGTGAGGAGAAGACGTACGAATTCTTGATCCCCGACGACCACCCGAGCGGGCTTTACTGGTACCACCCGCATCACCACGGGTCGACGGCCGTCCAGGTGGTGAACGGCATGGCGGGGATGATCGTCGTGAAGGGCCCGATTGACGAGGTGCCCGAGATCGCCGCCGCGCAGGACATCCTTCTCGCCGTCCATGACCTCGGTTTGTTCCAGGTCTCCACGTTACCGGAGTTATGGACATACGACCCGCCTCAGAATGCGATGTGGGATCTGAGCACGGGCACGTCTGCCATCAAGAACCCCGACGGCACGCCCGGGATGACCGTGAGCAGCGGTTTTTCCGTGAGCGACTATCCGGTCCGCCTTTTCCTCCTCAATGGGCGTCCGTTTTTCAAGGAGGAGCATAACCCGGAGATGGTGCAGTTTCCCAAGCCGACGCAGCTGACGCCCACGCGATTCCAGGTTCGTCCGGGCCAGGTGGTGCGATTCCGGATGCTCAACGCGTGCAGCGACAACTTGCTCCCGGTCGTCGTCGACGAGCACACGATGTACCTCCTCGCGATCGACGGCGTGAATTTCCTCGAGACGAAGCCGGTCCCGTACATCGAGGACGCGAAGACGATCGGACAGGAGCAGGTGCTCTTACCGCCCGCCGGCCGGGCGGAGTTTCTGATCCAGGCCAGCATGACGCCGGGCGTCTATGCGATCCGGCAGCTCTTCCACGGGACCGACGTGCAGTTCTTCGCGAGCGCGGCGAAGGTGATTGCCGAGATCGAGGTGGCCGGGACGAGCGTCACCATGGGACTGCCCGGCAAGCTCCCGACGCCGTCGCGTTATTATCCGCTCACGACCGGCATCGAGCCGGCGGCGCGGCGCGAGATCGTCTTCGACATGAACTTCGACATGAAAACGGTGCAGAATAAGGTCGTCGGAGGCGACTTTACCATCAATGGTGATCTCTACCACGAGTTCGACGTCGCCTTGCAGCCGAAGCTCGGCACCGTGGAGGAGTGGACGCTCAGCGTGCGGCACGACGAGGGCACGATGCCGGAGGGGCACCCCTTCCACCTGCACGACAATTCGTTCGAGGTGGTCGAGATCGGAGGGAAGCCCGTGAATCCGATCGTCGTCCAGGACACCGTCTGGATTCCGCCAATGGAAACGGTGGTGATCCGGATCCGCTTCCAGGAGTTCGTCGGGAAGACGGTGTTTCATTGCCATATCCTGCCCCACGAGGACGCCGGGATGATGCAGAACATCTTGATGGTGAAGTGACGCTCTCGTCCATCCTCTACATCACCGACAGCGCCGCGATCCAGGGCCCCGGCACCTACGATGTCACGAGATCGCATCACATCCGCGCCTTCGCCGTGCTCGGCGGCAGGCGCCTCGTGAACGACCGATTGTTTGCCGTCGTGCGCTCCCGCTTTCGTCTATAGCTCGTCCGCCGGCGGATTGCAGGTATTCAACTCTGTAGACGATTTGATAGACAAACCCACGCTCGGATCCGGTGGGCTCGAGGGGGGGTCCGCTGCGCATGATCCGGTGGCATCCCGACGGATGCCGCGGACACGCTTGACAAAGAAGCGCGTGTCGGCAAATCCTGGACCACAGCTGCACCGGCATGCGCACCTCCCCGAGCGATCAAAGCACCCTGACGCATATCGACGCGAGCACGGTACTCGTGGCCGCGGTGCGCATTCGGTTGATCCCGCCCAACGGCCTCGCCGTGGATGCGCCGCTCGGGATGTCCCCGCTCGTCGTGGGCACCGATCCGAGCTGTGATCTGCGCATCATCGATCCCAAGGTGTCGCGGCGGCACTGCGAGCTGCGGCTCACGAAACAAGGCATCTCGCTGACCGATCTCGGGAGCAAGAACGGCACCGTCATCAATGGCGTCCCCGTCCTCTCCGCGATGGTGCAGGTCGGCGCGACGGTCGTCATCGGCGTACCCGCTTGTCCGCGATCATCGACGGCGCGCCGTCCCGGGTCCTGCTCTCCGCGGAATCCCATTTCGGTGCTGCAATCGGCGGGAGCATCCCCATGCGGGCTCTGTTCGCCAAGCTCGAGCGCGTCGCTCCCTCCCACGAATCGGTGCTCTTGCTGGGAGAATCGGGCACCGGCAAGGAGGTGATGGCACGGGCGATCCACGCGGTCAGCCCCCGACGTGATGGGCCCTTCGTGACGGTCGATTGCAGCGCCATCGCGCCCAGCCTGGTCGAGGCGAAGCTCTTCGGGCACGCCCGCGGCGCGTTCATAGGCGCCGTTGCGGCCCGCGAGGGGCTCCTCGAGCAGGCGAACGACGGCACGCTTTTCCTCGACGAGCTCGGCGAGCTGCCCGCGGACATGCAGCCGAAGCTTCTGCGCGCGCTCGAGGCGCGACAGGTGCGCAGGATCGGATCGGGGGAGTGGCGCCCCTTCGACGCCCGCGTCATCGCCGCGACCCACAGAGACCTCCAGGCACGCGTCGCAGATCGGTCTTTCCGTGAGGCTCTTTATTATCGCCTCGCGGTCGTGGAGGTGCGCGTGCCTTCGCTGCGCGAGCGCAAGGACGATATTCCGCTCCTCGTGGAGCATTTTCTCTCGGCGCAGTCGTCGTTCGGCGGCCAGAAGATGCTCCCCTCGCACGCGATGGAGCTCCTCATGGCGCACGATTGGCCCGGCAACGTGCGCGAGCTCAGAAACACGGTCGCGCGTTTGACGTTGTTCCCGGAGCTCACGGGGGAGGCTCTCTCGGGTTTGATCGGGGGCGAGCCGCGCGCCGTGCCAGGCGAGGCGGCCACCGTTGGCCCGGGGCGCGCTGCAGGAGAGGATACGTTCGGCGGGCTGATGAATCTCCCTCTCCACGATGCGCGGGAGTTCTTGCTGGAGCAGTTCGAGCGGCGTTATCTCATCGCGAGGCTCGCCGAGCACGGGGGCAATGTGTCGCGGACGGCGGCGGCCATTGGAGCCTCGCGGCAGCATCTCTACCGCCTCATCGAGCGATATGGTCTCCGCATCGAGGATTCGCGCCGCGAGGAGCGGTGAGGACCGAAAGTGACGGCGCGAGCGAGGAGCCCGGTCGCGACCTTCCCCGCAACGCCACGGTGACCGACGAGGGGACAAATGCCCACGGCGACGGGCTCCTCCAGCTCGACCCCCCCGCGATTGTACCGCCCGACCCAGAGCGTATCGACCATCTGCCAGCATCGATCCCGGCGCGTTTCGAGGACATTCGTTTCCTCGGTCGGGGGGGAATGGGAACGGTCTACCGCGCCAGGGACAAACAGCTCACGCGTGACGTGGCGATCAAATTCGTCCACGGCGAGCACGGCACCCGCTTCCTCCGCGAGGCGCGCGCCCAGGCGAGGGTGGCACACGAGCAAGTTTGCAAGATTTACGACGTGGGCCTCGCGGAGGGGCGGCCGTACATCACCATGCAGCTCGTCGAGGGCGACCCGCTCTCCAGCGCGGGCGTCTCGATGACGCTCGAGCAATAGGTGAAGGTCATTCGGGAGGTCGCCGCAGCGCTGCACGAGGCGCACCGCCTCGGGCTCGTGCACCGTGACGTCAAGCCGGGAAACATCCTCGTCGAGCGCACCGAGGACGGCCATTACAAGCCCTACGTGGTCGACTTCGGTCTCGCCCGCGAGGCCGGCGTGCGCGGCGAGACCATGACCGGCGAGGTCGCCGGCACCCCGTCCTACATGGCGCCAGAGCAAGCGCGCGGCGAGGTGCGCTCGCTCGACCGTCGCACCGATGTGTATTCTCTGGGCTCAACGCTCTACGATCTGCTCGCGGGGCATCCGCCGTTCATCGACGACAATGCGTGGAAGATGATGCTGCGTGTCGCCGACGAGGATGCGCCGCCATTGAAGAGTGTTCTTCCCGGCGTGCCGGAGGACCTGGAGACGATCGTGATGAAGTGCCTCGAGCGCGAGCCGGGGCGGCGCTACGAATCGGCTCGCGCGCTGGGGGAGGATTTGCAGCGTTACCTCGACGGCGAGCCGGTGCTCGCCCGCAAGCGTACCTTCCTCCACGTGCTCGTCGAGCGCGCGCGCAAGCACAAGCTCCTCGTGTCGCTCTCGGCGATTGCGCTCGTCGCGGTTTTCGTGGTGGCGGGGATGTGGATCCGCGCGCGCCGCATTGCCGCGGAGCAGGCGCGTCTCGCGGGCGAGCTAGGCGAGGACGTCAAGGAGATGCAGCTCTTCGTGCGTTATGCGTATTCGCTGCCCCTGCACGACGCCGAGCGCGAGCGGTCCGTCGTGCGCCGGCGCCTCTCCGATATCGAGCAACGAACGGTGGCAGCCGGCGGCGTGGGGCGGGGCCCTGGGCATTACGCGCTCGGGCGCGGATATCTGGCCTTGCAGGAGTCGGACGAGGCGCTGACGCATCTGCGGCAGGCGAGCGCGGAGGGGGTTGCGTCGCCCGAGCTCGCGTATGCAATGGGGCGCGCGCTCGTCGAGCTTTATCGCGAAGGTCTCGCGGAGCTTTCGCGCATCGAGGACAAGAAGAAGCGCGCGGCGCGGCAGGCGGAGCTCGAGGCGAAGTACAAGACGCCAGCGCTCGCACACATGCGGGCGGCCCAAGGCTCACGCCTCGAGCACCCCGCGTATGTGGAGGGGCTGATTGCGCTGGTGGAGGGCCGACATGACGAGGCGCTCCTGCTGGCGAAGCGGGCGCAGGAGGAGGCGCGCTGGTTTTACGAGGCCACGGTGCTCGAGGCGGAGATCCATTTCGCCGAGGGATCGAAGTTCCGGGCCGACGCGGCATTCGATTACCAGAAGATGATGGCCCATTTCGAGCCCTCCATCGAGGCCTACCGCCGTGCCGCCGAGGTGGGCAGCATCGATCCGACCGTGCATGAGGGCGCTTGCACGCTTTTAACGCAGATTGTGTTTGCGGATGGTTTGAGCCAACGGTTTGCAAAGACGGATTTCGAGCAGGCCAAGGCGGCTTGCGACAAGGCGATCGCGTCGAGCCCCGAGCGCGGGGCGGCATATCTCCAGCGGGCGTTTGCCTATGGGGCGTTTGCGTATGCCGAGGCGAACGAGGGGGGCGGCAACGTGGACTCCGCGCAGCGCGAGGCGATCGTAGCCGCGGACGTGGTTGTCCAAAAACGGCCCGAGGACGCGTTCGCGCATTGGCTCCTTGGATCCGCGTGGAGGACGCGCGCCTACTCCTTGTACAGACGGGGCGTGGATACACGAGAGGCCGCGGAGCGAGCCATTGCCAGTTACCGCGAGGCGCTCCGGCTCGATCCTTCCTTTCTCTGGCCCGCCAGGGAGGTCGTCGAAGTGTACCTTTGGAAGGGCAAGGCGGCTGCCTGGCGTGGTGAAGATTGGGGGCCGTGGATCGACCAGGCCCTCGCGGCGCTGGACCGGGCGGAGCACCTGGCTCCGGGCGACGCGTTGAATGACCAGAGGCGATGCATCCTTCACCTGGAGGTCGGCGAACTATCGCTGAGCCATGGCAAGGATCCCGAGCCCTCCGTGCAGCAAGCGCAGGAGGCCTGTTCGAAGGCCCCGGATGCGGCCCCGGATGACATGGTGTCTCTTGCTTTTCACAGCCTGGCGCTGATCGTCCGCGCCAATCATTCGATTGCGTCGGGCACCGACTCACGCAAATCGCTGGAGAACGCCGAGCGGATCATCGCGCGGATACCCACACACGCGTCTGGCCTGCGGTCGGGCCTCCTCGGCCAATGGAACGCTGCGGCGGCTCGCGCGGCTTTGCTCCGTGGGGAATCGCCGCAGGCTCATCTCGAGGGTGCGCGGAGTCAGCTCCGCGAGCGTCTCCTTTCGTCTCGAGGCGGATTCGTGTCCCGCCTCGACCTCGTCGACGCCGAGCTGACGGGCATCCAGTGGGCCATGGCGAAGAAGAAAGTCGAGCCGACCATGTTTACTAGGGCCCTCGACATTCTTGCACCCCTGTGCGTCGCCGAACACGTCTCCCCGGACCCCTTCCAGCTCGCCGCGGCCATCCACGAGC
>JANMGF010000899.1:0-2376 GCA_031374535.1 Polyangium sp. (in: bacteria) | reverse complement strand
GCGGCCTCGGCGCACGTGAACCCGCGGATCGTGCACGCCAGGACTACGACGCGGTAATGCTCGGGGAGCGCCTCGTACGCCTCGAATATCGCGAGTGACTGTTCAGGCGTCGTGTCACCGGGCGACGACGCGGGCACGGACTCGGCCGGGGTCGAGTCTCGCCGGTCAGCCTCGCGCGCGGCCTCGCGCCGAGCGTGTTTTGCGGCTTGGGCGGTGTACTTGAGCATGAAGAGCCGCTCTTCCCGAGGGGTCGCGGGAAGGTCGGCGCTGTTCTCAAGAGCGCGGAGCCAAGCGTCTTGGCTTGCGTCCTCGAGCTTTGCTCTGGGCACGCCGTAGAACTGGCAGAGCCAAAAGGGGATCTCCTCGATGTACTGCCGGCAGAGCAGAGTGACGGGCCGGGGGTCGGGGTTCGGTTCCACAAACACCATTGGTCAGCGACTCGGCAAATCGTCCCGCACCCATGTCGATTTTTTTCTGAGCCGTGAGGCCGCCACCAAAACCGCCTCCCCTCGCGCGCTCTCTCTCGATCCCAGCGCGCCAAGTTTGGCTCGTGAACCGTCGCGGCGTCTAGGGGGTTTGGAGCGACGGAACCCCGCGTAAAACGTTGCTCGCGCCTCGCCGGGGCTCGTAGCCTCCTCGCTCCATCGCGCGGCCGAGCTCGGCCGAGAGGGAGCGGGGAATGCCTCGGATCGATGCCAGGATCGATGGGGTCGACGCGCCCCTATGGGTTCGACACTTCCGCATCCGTGAGGCGCTCTCGGCGCCCTTCGAGGTCTTCCTCGAGGTCCGCTCGACCGCGGCCGACATCGACCTCGACCGGGCGAGCTGGGCGGACGCCTCCCTCTCGCTCCTCGCCGGATGGGCCTACGTCCTCGGGGGCGGGGCGCGCACCTGGACGGGCATCGTGCAGAGCATCCGGCAGACCGCCGTGGAGCCCTCGGGCCTCTCGACGTACCGGATTAACCTCGTCCCGCGGCTCTACCTGCTCACGCAAAACCAGGACTACCGCATTTTTCAGCGGCAAACGGTGCCGCAAATCGTCAAGCGGCTTCTCGAGGATTGGCTTGTAGAGCATGAATGGCGCCTAAATCCGGCCGGTTTCCCCGCGCTCGAGTACCGCGTGCAGTACGGGGAGAGCGATTTCGCGTTCCTCTCGCGGCTCTGCGAAGAGGCCGGGATCTCGTTTTTCTTCGAGTACCGCGAGGGCGGCTCGATGCTCGTCCTCTCCGACGAACCCTCATCCGCCCCCGTGCGTCCAGGGCCTCCCCTGCCTTTCGAGAGCGAGCCAAACGGGGCCGCGGAAGGGGAGTTTGTCACCGCGATCGAGCTTTGCCGTGAGGGCTCGCCCCTTCGCGTGGTGCTCCGCGACGTGGACTTTCGCCGGCCGGACTTCCCCCTCTACGGCGAAGCCGAGCCCGGGGGCGTGCCCTCCACGCGCCTCGAGCGCCGCCATTACTCGCCCGGGGCCTTCCGGGTGCACACCATGGCCCCACCCCCCTCGAGCGGGGCGCCAGCGGCCTCGAAGCGGGGCGCGGGGCGTCATGACCCGCGGGCCGGCGAGCAGCTCGCCGCGCGGCTCGTCCTCGCCGAGACGGCCCAGGCCCGGACGGCGGCTTTCGAGACGAACGCGCTCGACCTCGCCCCCGGCGTCGTGGTCGCGATCTCGGGACACCCGCATCCGATGCTCGAGCCCGAGCGAAATCGTCTTCTCGTCACGGAGTACAGCCTCGAGGGGGACCACGATAAAGAATGGCTCGCGAAGTGCCGGGCCGTGTGGACAGAGCCCGCGTATAAGCCGCCGCCCAAGACCCAGAAGCCGAAGGTGCACGGCCTGCAAAGCGCGATCGTGCAAGGCCCGCGGGATCGCGAGGTCTTCACGGACGAGCACGGGCGGATCAAGGTCCGGTTTTTCTGGGACAGGGAGGCCCAAGACGACGAGCAAACGTCGTGCTGGATCCGCGTCTCGCAGGTCTGGACGGGCGCGGGCTTCGGCATTTGGGCAAATCCGCGCGTCGGGCAAGAGGTCCTCGTGGGCTTTCTCGAGGGAAACCCCGACGAGCCGATCGTGATGGGGCACGTCCCCAACGCGTTGACGCCTCCCCCGTACGCGCTCCCGACGAACCAGACAAAGACGGTGCTCCGGACGCGGAGCACGGGCGGCGGCGATGGCCATAACGAGATCAGCTTTGAGGATCGAAAGGGCGAGGAGCTGCTCTACCAGCGCGCCGAACGCGATCGGGAGACGTGGGTACGTCGCGACGAGCGCGAGCTCGTGCAGGGCTCGCGCGTTCACATGGTCGGCGGCGAAGAGCACATCGCGATCAAGGGCGACCGCCGCGAGCGCGTAGACGGCGACGAGCACCGCATCATCGGGGG
>JANMGF010000893.1:0-16894 GCA_031374535.1 Polyangium sp. (in: bacteria) | reverse complement strand
GGTCGATCGACACCGCAGGCGCGAAGCAAGGTGGGCGATCCGCCTCGGTCTTGGCCTTCTTCGAGCTCTTGCGTTTCTGGCCGGAGACACCCGTCGAGGCCTTCTTCGAGCGCGAAACGCCCTTCGTCGGCTCGGCCTTTTTCGCGGCCGTGCTCTTCGTGCTCGCCGGCGGCGTGGCCTTCTCGTGCTTCGCGAGCACCGTCGTGGCCTTCTTCGTTTTGCCCGGGGCGGGCGTGGAGGCGGCCTTGTTCGCGGACGTCGCCGCGCTCGGCGGCGCGGACTCCACCATCCGCGTCGGCGGGGCCTTGCGACCTCGACCCTTGCGCTTTTTCGGCGCGGCCGCGGCCTTCTTGGGTTGCTCGGGCGCCTTCTCCACCTTCGTGGACTCTGCCTTCGCGGGCTTTTCGTCCACCGTCTCCGTGGCGAACGCCTCGCCGAAGGTGAACGGCGCCGCGAGCGTCAACAGCGCCGTGAGCGTCGACAGAACCCTACGCCTGATCCGACCGTAACGACCGCTGACCATGTGCCGTGCTCTCCACCGACGCTCATCCGTCCATGCGTGGGACCCTGGGTACGCCGGTGTCTCGGCTTGTGTCATGGGGTGGGTATGCGGGCCTAATTTTCTGAGGCTTCCACGGGTCGCTGTGGTAGAGATGGGCACCCATCGCGTGCGCCACGCGCGCTCTCGATGGCGCGGATGTCGCCCTCGTACGTGGCAATGGCCTGTCGCTCGGACGGCGGCTGGCAGGAACGCCCGAGGCGCCCGCGAGAAGGCCCGCAAGGGGGGAAAGGTCGGCTCGAGCAGGCGAGCGTTCTTGGAGAACCAGAGAGACCGCAACGGCGCACGGTGAGCCCGCGCGAAAGCGAGCGACTGCAAGTGACGCAGGAGCCGCGCAACGCAAGGCGCGCGTCGAGCATGAACGTTGCCTGGTCGGACCAAGGACCGCGAACGCTGCCAGCCCTCTCCCTCCGGCGGCAGCAAGGACGAATTTTACTATGCGGCGGATGAGGAAAGACGAGACCAAGGTCTGGCACAACCCCGAGCTCGCGCCTTTCGCGCGGGCGCCGAAGTCCGGCAACGCAAGTGGGAACGGCAGCAGCACCCCCGACAGCCGTGTCGCGAAGGAGCACCGCGCCGCGCTGGAGGCGCTCTTCGCGCCGCGCCGGGACCCAGAGCCGACCGAGAACGGCAAGACCGGCAAGACAACCCGCGGGGGTGACTCCACGCCGAAGCCGGGCCGCATCGTGCTCGCGCCGCCTCCGCAGTTGGATCCACGCGCGACGGAGCGACAGCGGCTCCTGTCGAAGCTCCTCGGCGCCGAAGGTCGGCCCCACATCACGAAGGCCGCGAACGAGTTCCTCGGCGCAGGCTTCACCTTCCCCGACGACCAGGACGTGCACCTGAAGCTCCTCGAGCACAGCGCCGAATCACGCGTGCGTGAGGCGCTCGCTTCGCTCTCCTCGCTCCTCGTCGGCGAGCTACCGAAGCGCCGCGCCGTGCTCGAATCACGCCTGCGCCGCATCGAGGAGTTCGCCGAGGACGAAGACACCCGCGACGCCGCCGCCCAGCTCCGCAGGCAGGTGAGCGGCAGGCCCGACACGCACAACCAGTCCGCCCAATGAACAAAGCCGAGTTCGAGGCAGAGCTACGCAAGCTCTTCCAGTCGCACGAGACCCGAACCGAAAACGAGCGTTGCGTCCAGTGCACGGGCTGCGAACGTTGCGTCGACTGCACCTTCTGCAAGAACTCGAAGGCGCTCGCGCGGTGTCATTACTGCGTCGACTCGCAGCGCTGCTCGGACAGCACGCACTGCCGCGCTTCGCGGGACCTCGTACGTTGCAACCACTGCGTCGCGTGTGATCGCTGCACCCAGTGCTCGTACGTGGTCCGCTCCGCCGACTGCACCGAGTGCACCTACTGCTTCGGCTGCGTCGGGCTCGTGCGCAAGGACTTTCACATCCTGAACAAGCCCTACGATCGCAGCACGTACTTCGCCATCACGAGCCGCCTCACGCGCGAGCTCGGCCTCGGCTGAGAACGAATGCGCGCGGTCGTGCAGCGCGCACGCGAAGCCCGCGTCGAGGTGGACGGCGAGGTCACGGGGAAGATCGGCCTCGGCCTCGTGGCCTTCGTCGGCGCCGAGAAGGGTGATGGACAGGCCGACCTCGACTACATCTCGAGCAAGGTCGTGGGCCTGCGCGTCTTCCCGGATGAACGCGGCAAGATGACCCGCGCGCTCGCCGACGTCGGCGGCGGCTTGCTCGTCATCAGCCAGTTCACCGTCTTCGGCGACGTGCGCCGCGGCCTGCGCCCGAGCTTCGACGGCGCGATGGAGCCCGAGAGCGCCGAGGCCCTCTACGACCGCTTCGTCGAGGCCGCTCGCAAGACGGGCCTTCGCGTCGAGACAGGGCGCTTCCGCGCCGACATGCGGGTCTTCGTCGAGAACGACGGACCCGTCACGATCCTGGTCGATTCGCGCCGCCTTTTTTGACCGCCCTTCCCACGCGCCGCGCTGGACGGTACGTAGTCTCCATGCACGTGATCGTGTTCGGAGCGGGCGCCCTCGGGCGCATCTATGGAGCTCGCCTCGCCTCGGCGGGCGTTCAGGTCTCCTTCGTCGTCCGGCCTTCGCGCCTCGCGGAGACGTACCCGTTCGTGATCGAGCAGGTGAACGGGGAGAAGCGGCGCGACGTCGTCGAACGGCCGAGGCGCATCGAGGAGATCCCCGCCGACGCGACGCTGGTCCTCCTTGCCGTGCGTTTCGATCAGATCGACCCCCTGCGCCGCGACGGAGACGATCCCCTCGCCAAGGCCCTTCGCAAGGGCCCTGCCGTGCCGGTCGTCGTGCTGACGCCAGCCCTCGCGCCGCAGCTCGCCGCGCTCGCCAAGGTCCTCGGGCGGCCCGCCGTGAGCGCCATGCCCGGCGTCGCGGGGTACATCGACGACGTCGACGATCGTGGCGTCGTTCGTTACTGGTCGAGCGGCCTCACGCCCACGCTGCTCGACGACGACGCCTCGGGCCCCGCACACTCGATCTCCCGCGACGCGCTCGAGGTGCTCGCTCGCCGGCTCACGAACGACGGTTTGCCCACGCGGTTCGAG
Organism: Polyangium sp. (in: bacteria); assembly: GCA_031374535.1. GTDB lineage: Bacteria > Myxococcota_A > Polyangia > Polyangiales > Polyangiaceae > Polyangium. Next base: position 13,791 of record JANMGF010000893.1, on the reverse strand, counting down.
CGCGACGTCGCCTCGCTCGACGCCGCGAGCACCGTCTCGTTTTACCCGCTCATCGCCTCCATCGACGCGGGAGGCGGCATCGACGGCGTGCTCCACAACAAGGACCTCTTCGAAACGGCCGTCTCCGCGGCCAAGGAGTGCGAGGCCCTGGCGAAGAAGCTCGGCAAGGTCGCGCCCTGGGCCCACGTGCTCACGCGGTTCGTCGGTCCGTACACCATCAAGCCCGGCGTCGCCCTCGCGCGCCGCCTCGCCCCCGAGACCGTGCGTTTCGTCGAGCGTCACTTCGGCCCGAAGCTCCACGCGCAGCACCTCGCGATGGGCGAAAGCATCCGCGAGCTCGGCCGCGAGCAAGGGCTCGAGATGCCCCAGCTCGATCACCTCATGGCGCTTCTTCGTCGCGCGTGAGCGACGCACGCCCGCGTACCCGCGCGAGCGCGAGCGCAAGTCCGATGGCGCTCTCCATGCCGCGAGGATCCGCCGCGCCCGTGCCTGCGATGTCGTACCCCGTCCCGTGATCGACGCTCGTGCGGATCACGGGCAGGCCAAGCGTCACGTTCACCGCCTCGCCGAACCCGACGAGCTTGCACGGGATCGTCGCCTGGTCGTGGTACATCGCGACGACGCCGTCGAACCCGCCCGACGCGTGTTTGCGGAACGCGGTCTCGGCGCCGATCGGGCCCGAGAGCGCCGCGGCGAACCCCTCCGAAGCGAGCCTCTCGCGCGCGGCCTGAACACCTGGCCGGATACGCGTTTCCTCCTCGCTTCCGAGCATTCCCCCCTCGCCCGCATGTGGATTGAGCGCCGCGACCACCACACGTGGCTCCACCACGCCGAGCGACCGGAGCAAACGCACGAGCCAGTAGCTGCTCGTCGCCACGGCCTCCGGTGTCACGGCCGCGGGGACCTCGGCGAGTGGCAGGTGCGTCGTGACGAGCGCCGTCGTGATGCTCGCCGCGCGGAAGGCCATCACCACCTCACGCGACGCGAGACGCGCCGCGAGGTGCTCGGTATGTCCGGCAAAACCTTTCGCTCCGGGTGCGCCGCTCGTCGCGATCGCGAGCTTCGACACCGGGCCCGTGACGAGCGCGCGGGCCATCCCTTCCTGCACCAGCGCGAGCGCTTCGTTCACCCACGCGAGCTGCGCGGCCCCGGCCTCGGCGTCCGGCTGGCCGTACCGCGAGGGAACGGAGAGCTTGGTGCTCGGCCCCCACACGCCGATCGCCCCGACCTCGAGCGCGTCCACCTCCGACGCGCTCTGCACGACCCGAAACCGCGCTTGATCGATCGTGCAGACCCTCGCCGCGCGCCGCACGACCGCCTCGTCCCCGACGAGCAAACATCGCGCCTCGGCCTCGGCATTTGCCGCCGCGCGTACGGCCACCTCGGGCCCGATCCCGCTCGGACAACCCACGCTCACGGCGATCGTCACCCGCTTCATGCCGTCAGCGCCCTTCGCAGCTCTCCCGTCGGCCGGCTCGATCGCTCGGGCGCTTCGAGCTTGTAGCCCGCGCCTCGCAACGTCACGAGCGGCAGCGCCCGGCCGAGCTTCGCGCGGAGCCTGCGCACGTGGATGTCCACCGTGCGCGGCCCACCGTCGTAGAGAGGGCCCCACACCTTCACGAGCAGCTCCTCACGCGAGACGACCTTGCCGCGTCTCTCGCAGAGGTACGAAAGCAACGCGAACTCCTTCGCCGTGAGCGGCACGCTGTGCCCGTCGATGCACGCCTCGTGCGCCGACCGATCGACGACGAGCGCGCCGACCTTCACGCGCTCCTCCGTGGCAAACTCGCTCTTTTGCCACTCGGCCTTGCGGATGCGCGCATAAAGCTCCGCCGGCACGTACGGCGATAGGACGAAATCGTCGAAGCCCCCCGCGGGATCCATGCGGGCCACCTGCGCCACCGAAACGGCCGCGATCGCTGGCACGCCTTCGAGACGCTCCTCGCGCCGCAGAGACCGGAGCGCCGCCGCCGCGAGGTCCGGCCGCTCCGGCGTCTCCACGAGGATCACGCGTGCGTAGTCCTCCGCGCGCTGGAAACAACGCGCGGGCTCGTCCCACAAATCGAGGAGCCGCACCGTGGCGCCGAGGCCCCGCAGGACGTTCGCCGCGCCCTCCTCGCGCTCGAGCTCGGGGCCGTGCCCGACGATGACGATGAACGAGCGGCGCGACATCGAGGCGTCGCTATAGAACCCGTGCCGCGCCGCGGCAAGCGTTGCGATGCCGTGGCGAGGGTCAGCCGATCTTGGTCCCGCCCACGGTGATCTTGTCGATCTTGATCGTCGGGCACCCGACGCCGACGGGCACGCTCTGGCCGTCCTTGCCGCACGTCCAGATGCCGTCGGAGATGGCGAGATCCGTGCCGAGCATCGTGACCTTGCCGAGCACGTCGGGGCCGTTTCCGATGAGGTTCACGCCCTTCAAGGGCCGCGTGATCTTGCCGTCTTCGATGAGGTAACTCTCGGTCAACGAGAACACGAAGTCGCCGTTCGAGATGTCGACCTGGCCGCCGCCGAACTTCTTGGCGAAGACGCCGCGCTTGACGCTGCTCACGATCTCCTCCGGGTCGTGCGGGCCCGCGAGCAGGATGGTGTTCGTCATGCGCGGCAGGGGCGCGGCGCCGAAGCTCTCGCGCCTGCCGTTGCCCGTGGGCGTGAGCTTGTAGTGCTTGGCCGAGAGCCTGTCGTGCATGTATCCGGCGAGCGTGCCGTTCTCGATGAGCACGCTGCGGCCGGGCTCGTTGCCCTCGTCGTCGACGTTGATCGCGCCGCGCGAGGAGAGCAGCGTGGCGTCGTCGACCACGGTGCAGAGCGGGCTCGCGACGGGCTCGCCGACCTTGCCTGCGTAGTTCGACGTGCCCTTGCGGTTGAAGTCGGCCTCGAGCCCGTGGCCCACGGCCTCGTGCAAAAGGATGCCGCTGTCGCCGGGCGCGAGCACCACGTTCATCTCGCCCGCCGGCGCCTCTTCGGCATCCAGCATCGTCGTCGCTTGCCTCGCCGCCTCTTGCGCGTGCCACTCGGGCGAATGCTCGGCGAAGTAGGCCGCGAGTGTGGTGCGTCCGCCGCCGCCGCTCGATCCTTCCTGCCGTTTGCCCTCGCGCTCCGCGATGGCGCGCACGCCGAACCGGAAGAGCGGCTGTACGTCATGGGCCATCACGCCGTCGCTCGTCGCCAGGAGGATCTCGCGGATCTCCTCCGAGAAGCTCGCCTCGGCCTTCACGATGTGCGGGCCTTCGGCGAGGGCCGCGTTGCTCGCTCGTTCGAGCAGCGCGCGTTTTTCCATGCCGGGCACGTCGAGCGAGACGAGCGGTACGTCGTAGCGGCTCGGGATCGATCGGAACTTCGGCAGGATGTGGGCCGTGCCGCCCGTGCTCGTGGCGATCTGCGCTGCGGTCTCGGCCGCGCGTTTCATCGAGTCCCACGAGAGGTCCTCGGTGTAGGCGTAGCCCGTCGCGTCGCCGCGCTGCACGCGTACGCCGACGCCCATGGAGACGCCGCGCGAGGCCGCCTTCAGGATGCCTTCGTCGAAGGAGAAGCCGCCGCCGGCTCGGTATTCGAAGAACAGATCGGCGTACTCTCCACCTTTGGAGAGCGCGACGGAGAGCAGCCGGCCGCACAGGTCGGCGTCGATCTCGTTGTCCCCGCCGGGGCCGAACGGGGCGCGGTAGGCAGCGCTTCTCGTCATGGGTCGGACAATGTAGAGCGCGCTCTTGGATCGGTCGAGCCGACGAGCCCGGAATCCGGCCCCCGAAAGGATATCTTGTGATCGGGCGCAGAAAAGTCGACGTCGACCGTGTGACGGGGTAACCCGGATCCACGATGAACGGACCCCAGATCGCGCTCGTGTGGCTTCACGTCTCGGGCAACCTCGTCTGGATCGGATCGATCCTGGCCGTCGCCTTCGTCCTGACGGCGGGCGGGGCCGACCCGAAGGTCCGCGGCGCGATGGGCGAACGTATCTACCGGCTGCTCAGCGTGCCCGCGTTCGTCCTGTCGTTCGTGGCCGGCGTCGCGCGCCTCCTGATGGACACGCGTTACTACCTGGTCGAGCACCACTGGATGCACGGCAAGCTCGTCGTGGCCCTCGCGGTGATCGGCATCCACCACGTCATCGGCGGGCGAGCGAAGAAGCTTGCGCGTGGAACTGTGCAGGACGCCGGGCCGACTGCTATGATGGCGGCGATCCTCGCGGCGTCGGCGGTCATCGCCGCCTTCTTCGCGATTTTCAAGCTACCGAACTGAAACATCGAACCACGCTCTGCACCTGCCCACCGGGTGTGGCTCTGCGTCGCCGCGGACGGGCAGCCTGCGGAATGAAAACCCGCGGGTTCGAGAGGTTTTGCCTCAATATTCCGTTCGCACGCGAGCCGTGCTTGTGCGCGGCTCGTCGTTCCGTTAGATGATTAATCGTGGAAGCAGCGGCGCCTCGCGGCGTCGTGGGCCTTCCCGTGTCGCTCTCCCGAGGAGAATCCCATCGCCGTGGCGGTCGATCGCGACAAGGTGCTCCGAACCGCGCAGAAGTTCGTCGAGGGCAAGCGCTGGGACAAAGCGATCGCCGAGTTCCAGAAGCTCATCGCCGAAGATCCGAAGGACCTTCGGATCCTGCTCAAGATTGGCGACTGCCACCTCAAGATCGAGCAGTACGCGGAGGCGATCGAGACGTACGAGGTCGTCGCGCGCCTCTACATCGATCAGCAGCCGCCCGAGCCGCTGAAGGCGATCCGCGTCTACCGTCAGATCCTGGAGATCATCGACAAGCGCGCGCCGAAGCTCCTGGAGCGTTTCGGCTGGGTGCTGCCGCGCCTCGCGGAGCTCTACACGCAGCTCGGGCTGACGAGCGACGCGGCCGCGACATACGACGACATCGCCAACCGCCTTCACAAGGCGGGCAAAGAGCGCGAGGCGATCGAGCCGCTGAAGAAGGTCGTCGACCTCGACCCGCACAACCCCATGCCGCGCCTGCGCCTCGCCGAGGCCTACAGCCGGATCAAGGACATGACGTCCTCGATCCAGCAGCTCGGGCAGGCGGCGGAGGTCTTGCTGAAGATCGGCCGGCGCGACGACGCGCTGAAGGTCCTCGAGCGGCTGCTCACGATCAAGGCCGACAGCAAGCACGCCAAGGTCGCGGCCAAGATGTACCTCGAACGAGGGCAGACGAACGACGCGATGACCGCGCTGTCGAAGCTGCAAATCTCGTTCAAGGAGAACCCGAAGGACCTCGAGACGCTTGGCCTGTTGGCGAAGGCGTTCGACAAACTCGGCCAGGGTCCGAAGGCGATCGAGGTCCTGAAAGAGGCCGCGCGGCTCGCGAAGGAAGCGAAGAAAACCGACGAGTTCAACCAGCTCCTCGACGTCCTCCTCGCGCGCGCCCCGAACGACGACGTGGTCAAGCAGCTCGCGGCCCAGCGCCCCGTGGCTGCGCCTCCGCCGCGCAAGCAGGTCGAGGAAGAATCGGTCATCGTCGTGCAAGAGGTCTACGACGACTACGAGGACGATCTGCCGCCCGCGTCCTCGCAGGCGCCCGTCGAGCTGCACCCGTCCCACCACGACGACGAGGCCCTGCGCGCCCGTCAGATCCTGCAGCAAGCGGAGGCCTACCGCAGCGCCTACGACTTCGCCTCGGCGATCGCGATCCTGCGTGACGGCGTGGCCATGGTGCCCACGTCGCACGAGCTCCGATCGCGGCTCTGCGACGTGCTCATGGAGGCGGGCGACCAGGACGGCGCCATCCGCCAGATGCTCATCTTCGCGCAGCGGCTCGGCGTCGAGGGCGACGTCCAGGCCGCGGCGAAGTTGCTCGATGAGATCCTGCTGATCGATGCGGCGCAGCCCGACGCGATCCAGATGTTGCGCACGCTCGGCTATCAGGTCGATGTGCCGCAGCCGCAGCAGCCGGCCTACCCGCAGCAGGGCGGGTACGAGCCGTACGCGCAGCAGCCGCAGCACGGGCAGATCGGCGAGATCGACGATCCGTTCGCGGGCGTCTCGGGCCAGCAACAGACCTACCAACAGCAGCCGTACGTGCAGCCCACGGCGCCGTACGCGCCGCCCGCGCACCCGATCCCGGCCCCGACGCGCAGCCAAACGGGGTATCAGCTCGACGAGGACGTCCTCGAGCAGATCGATTTCTACGCGAACCAGGGCATGCTCGACGAGGCGCGCCAGGCGCTCGAAGAGCAGCTCGCGTATCTGCCGAACCATCCGCTCCTGCTCTACAAGCGCGCCGAGCTCGAGCAGATGGGCCGCCCCTCGTACGTCCCGGATCTGCCGGGCGGCAGCGGCATTCTCACGAAACAACAGAGCGAGTATCCGCCCGACGATGGCTTCAAGGACATCGAGGGGATGATCAACGGCCTCAACGAGTTCGGGCCGGAGATGACGTCGGCACCGGCGGAGTTTCCCGGGGTCAGCGTCGACAAGATCTTCCAGGAGTTCAAGGCTGGCGTCCAGGCGCAGATCTCGGACACCGACGCGGCCACGCATTACGATCTCGGCGTCGCGTATCGCGAGATGGGCATGTACTCAGACGCGATCGGCGAATTCGAGGTCGCCGCGCGTGATTCTGCGCGGGAGTGCGTTTGCCGGTCGGTGATCGGCATGATCCACCTGTCCATCGGCAACGTGGACGCGGCGATCGACGCCTTCCTTCGTGGCCTCGAGGTGCCGCAGAAGACGAAGGATCAGGAGCTCGCGCTCGCCTACGAGCTCGCGGACGCCTACGAGGCCCGGAAAAACCCGGAGCAGGCGCTCTATTACTTCAAGCGCGTGGGGCAGATCGACCCGAAATATCGGGATCCCCGCGGCGGCGTGCAGGATCGTATTCGTCGGCTCGAGCCCTCGCCGGCCCCCGCCAAACAGGCGAAGGCAGCCGGGGCAGAGCTCCTCGGCGACGATTTTGATCTCGCCTTCGACGATCTCCTGAGCGGCGGCAAGCTGCCTTGATGGCCTGAAAAAACAAGGGGGCCCCGGTTTCCCGGGAGCCCCCTCGTTTTGTTCATGGCCCCGTCAGACCGGGTTTTCGTTCACGATGCCGGCGATGCTCGGACCCGTGTAGAAGTCCTGCACCCGGCGCATGTCGCCCTTGGCCACCGCGAACGCCACGGCGGCGCCTGCGGCGGCGCTCGTCGCGTTGCTTTGCTGGCCGGGCACGGCGTTGCCCGTCGTCGGGTCGAAGCCGTCCGTGCTGCCGTCCGCATTCACGCCGCCGAACCAGCCCGTCTTGAGGAAACCATTGCCCATGACGTAAAGCCAGTTCGAGTTGTTCGGCGTGCCGTCGGGCCAGCCGCCCCTGTCGCGGGGGTTTTTCGGCGTGTCGCCGTGCACCGTCATGACGATGCTGTCGCCGAGGTTCCGGCTCGTGCAGACGGGATCCGGAATCGCGGCGAGGTCGTTCATGAACTCGTCGAACATCTTGCCGAGCGCGGCGACCGTGTTGCGCAGGTTGTTCATGTCATTGAACGCGCCGTGCGGGTCGTCGCGCATCGCGGGCATCATCACGCTTTGCGTGAGGCCGAGCTTGAAGGCGCGGGCCGTCGTGATGAAGGCGCGGCCGATCTCGGCGATACGGTTCGGCGTGCCGCCGTCGATGTTGTAACGGGTGAGGTCGTCGGCCGAGGGGGCGAGCTGGGCCGAGAGGTTTTTGCCGAGGAAGTTCGCGCTCGTCTTGCCCACGCGCAGCGGTCGCGACCACGTGGGGCGGCCGGCGGCTGCGTTCAGGCCCACGAATGCCTTGTAATAGGCCTCGAAGAGCGCGGCGTCCTCCGCCACGGCGAGCGTCGCGCGGGACGCGGCGCTGTCGAAGAGATCGACCATGCCGCCCGCGTTGTTCACCGTCGCGATCTGCGGCGCGCCCGGGGCGGCGCCGAAGTTCAGCGGGTTGATCGCGATGACCGGCAGGAGCGAGGGCGTTTGCCGCTGAATGGCGGCGGTGGCCGCGAGCATGCTGATGCCGTTGCCGAGCGTCGCGGCGGAGGCGGGCGTCGGCGTGTGCGTCTGGTTCGTCCCGGCCATGAAGGCCGAGATTCGCTTGCGCTTGTCGAGGGCCTTCCAGGGCGATTCGGGCGCATACACGAACGGTTTGTCCGTGTCGTTCGCGTCCTGGGTTTGCCCGTTGGCGTGGAACGCGAAGTTGTCGTTGTTGGCCTTCGCGATTTGCACGTGGGGCCAGAGGAGCTGGAACCACGCGAATCCGCCGTCGCCGGCCACGAGGTGGACGGAGCGGTTCGTCGCGGCGCACGCGTCGTCGGCCATGGCGGTGCCGGCCGAATCTGCGATGACGTCGAGCACCTTCGCGCGATCGAGCGCGAAGACAGCGCCCATTGCGGTGGTCCAGCGCAGGAAGTTGCGCCGGGCATTGCCTTGGAGGTTCTTGAGCCTGTCGTCGACCATGATTTCCTCCGTTACTCGCACGAATGCGCCGCGCTCATCAGCGTGGCGACAGCAATGAGCTTGCCCTTCTCCACATCGGAGGCGCTCGACACGACCTTGTTGCAGATCGCGACGTGAGAGGCGGTCGCCGGGCGACCGGTGATGCAAGCGATGGCGTCCGCATTGCACTGGTTCTGTGCGTCGAACATCGCGGGCCCCACGCCGTCGATCTTGCATTGATCGACGTTCGGCAGGTTCGTGATGATCTCGGGCGCCGCTTGCACGAAGATATCGAAGAGCTTGGCCGCGCCGGCTGCGCTCCAGACGATCGCCTCGCCGACGCGCGCGTCGTAGCTCGCCGCGCCGAGCGCGCCGCCGCCGCCCTTGATGAGCTGGCCGGCCGTGGGCACGTCGGCCGTCGCGTCGATGTTCACGCCGAGGGACGTGAGCAGGTTCTGGAGCGACGCGTTCTGCACCTTCTGGCAGGAATGCATACGCGTCCGGACCTCGGGCGCTCCCTCTTCCTGGCGCTGCGCGAGGACCTCGAACGGGTCCTTGAACACGCCATTGCTGAGGTCACCCATGTGGCTATGGGTGTTGTCCTCGTCGCCGGCGAAGACGCCGGGCTGGTTTTCGAAGTCCGTGGTCGGATCGTCGATCACGACGGGCGGCCTGGCGAGGTTGTTCGTCGGCTCCTCGACGCATGCCACGCCGAAGAGGCCCGCGGCGAGGGCGATCGGCGCGCCGCGGAGGAAAATCGAGATAGTGCGATTCATGGTCTCTCTCCTTTCTTTTCCGCTGGCGCCTAGAACTTGGTGAAGTCGTCGCTGAGCAGGATCGTGCGCAGCGTCTTCTTCAGGTTCATGCCATTGGCGACGAAGTCTTCGACGTAGGGCTTCAGCACCTCGGGCGGCACCGTCGCGAGATCCGAGACGATGTCCTCCTTCGACATGGCGAAGTTGTACATGCGCGCGACGGCGCAATCCTTGACGTCCTGGTCGGCGGCCATGGCCTGGCCGAGCGCGGGCAGGTCGGCGACGGGCTCACCGAAGCGCCACGCCGTGCCTTCGCCGGGGTTCAGCCAATGCGAGACTTCCGTCGGCAGAGGCTCGGGTACGGTCGGGGTCATGACCTGGGTCGTGCCCATCCATTGCCCGTCGACGTTGAAGTTCGCGAAGAGCGGCGCGACGCGGTTCAGCGTCACGTGGCAGTTCGCGCAGACGACCGAGGAGGTGTCCTGGAAATCGATCGGGCTCGTCGCGATCGAGCCGAAGGGCCAGGGGCCGGTGTAATCGGCTCCGTTGACCTCGGTCGGCGTGGTCCCGTATTCGGCGGGGAACTTCGTACAGACGAAGATCTCCTGCACCCAGCGCACGCGCCGGAACGCCATGTTGCCGTAGAATTGCATCATGACGCCGGGGTTCGTGAGCACGCCGGCGTGAGTGTCGACGCCGTTGTTGCATTCGCCGTCGGCGAACGTATTCGTGGCGCCGTCGTACGTCGGGCAGGTGTTCGCCGTGGCGGTGAAGAGATCGGTGAAGGGCTTCTCCTCGATCATCACGCGCGTCGCGAAGACGGGCGCGGTGTCGCGGCTCGGCTTGCCGTCCGCCGCGCCGCCGCCCTGGCGCATGGTGTCGCGCCACCATTTGATCATGCGCTGGGTGAAGCGCTGATCGGCGAGCATGGCGTCGACCTCGACTTCATAGGCGGCGCGTTTGTCCGTGGCATTCTCGACGTTCTTGATTTGCTGGAGCGTCGGGAGGTTTCGCACGAGCTTCAGCGAGGCCGTGCGCAGGGCCTCCGGGTAGCTCGTGACGCGATCGTCGAGCACGGTCTTGTCCGGGATGGGCGGCGCCTCGGGGTCGCCCCCGGACGTCGTGTCTCCACCGGTCGTGGGGTTGTTGTTGTTTCCGCCGGTCGTCTCGCCGCCCGACGGGGGCTCGAGGCCACCGGGCCCCGAGCTCGAGCACGCACCCGCCGCGAGCGCGGCGAGCAGGGTGAGCATTCTGGTCCGCATCATGGGCCGCCTACCTTTCGTCCTCATCATTTCTCCGCGGCGATCCACATGGATACATTGTCGCGGAAGGTACTGAACGTGCCGCCATTCCCGCCGAATTTGAACGGGTGTGCGGCATTTCCCCCGGGATCCGTCGTGATGAAGAGCTGGCTCGCGGGGGGATCGTTCGGGTTGACACGATTCTTGATCTGGCCGCAGGCCTTCGCCGAGTCGGTCGCGAGCGCCGACATGTCGACCGCCGATACAGCCTGGTTGTTTCCGCCGCCGTGGCAATTCAGGCAGACGGCGAGGGGCTGTTTTGCATTGGCGTCGAACGCGGCGACGTCCTTGCAGCCGCCCGTGGGCCCGCCATCCCCGGCGTCCGGCACTGCCGGCGCGTATTTCTCGATGAGCTCGAACGCGAGGGAGATCTTCGCGTCTTTCGAGTAGTTCACGAGAATGAGCGTGCCAGGCCCGAGCGGGCCCGATTCACCCGCCGCGAAGATCGTATCGACGTTGGAGAAGCTATCGACCGGATCCGGGTTCGGATCGTTGCCGACCGGGTGCACGACGAAGAGCGGATGGACGACCTTCAAGCCCACCTTCGAGGTCGGGTGCAGCTCGATGTTCGTGAGCTCGAGCGTCGTCTCGGCGAGCAGGTCGGCCTGGAAGGTGACGGCCATACCCTCGAAATCGGGGCCGAGCGCCCCGAGATAGATCGCGTTGAAGCCCAGGATGGGCACGAAGGGATCGATGTGCGGGCCTGCCTGCGGAGGCGGCTCCGTGAAGTTCTTCGCTTCCTGCGCGAGCCAGGCCTGCACCTTCGGCAGGAGCGTCTCCTTGAGCGACCCCGTATCGAGGTTCGTCCCGATGTGCCCCTTGCCGATCATTGCATAACTCAGGAGAATGCTGTTCTCGGGCTGCGTGGCGATGATTCCAGGCCAGCTCACGAACGACTGGTAACGGTCCGGGCCCGCGAGGAAAGGGGTATCGGCGAGGCCGGCGACGTCGTGGCAGGTGATGCAGGCGGCCACCAGGTCGGCCTCCATGGCCTCCCACAATTCTCGCCCGCTGTTGGCGACCGGCCCAGCGTCCATGGGCCCACTGCCGCCGCCGGGGCCGTTCGAGGTCTGCGGAGGCGCGAGGCCCGGCGGCTGCTCGACGCAACCCGCCGCGATCGCCGCCGTCGCCATCACGAGCGCGCCAAGGCCGATCACGATCGCTCGGAAGTAACGCCGTTTCGGTTTCATCGTCGCAAGCATGCCCATAGCGCCAGAATGGCCGAGTCGCAGAGCGGCGAAAAGCCCCAAAATCTCTTGCACGCGCTGAGCCATCCGCTCTGCCTGTTCGTTTGCACTCGAACCGTAAGAACGAGGCCCGCATACCGCACACATCGAGGCACGGATGGATGAGGGACGCCCCAGGGTGGATCTGCGATGGACCAGGTCCGGTGATCGACCATCCGCGATGCGGGCTTTGGGCCGTCGCGACCTCGAACGCACAAAACTGGTCCCGATCGGGCAGCTGGTTGTACCCGAAGGCGCATGAATCGGATCCTGCTCCCCGCCCTCGTATCGCTCCTCGCCATGGGCTGCGGCAAAGCCGCGGTCCGCACCCAGGCCGCAGCGCCGGAAAAGCCGGCCCCGATCGTCGCGGAGCAAAAAGAAGCCGTCGCCGCGGCCGAGGCCACGAAAGAGGCCGCGACGGAAGAGCGCCGCGAGGTCGGCGATTACGTGGTCTATCGATTCTCGGGCAGCTACCAGAGCGCGCCCGTCACGCTCACCGAGCGCGTCGTCGCCCGCGAGAAGGACACGCTCGTGCTCGACTTCATCCTCGAAGAGGGCAAGACGCAAAACGAGCTCCGCGTGCGCTTGAGCGACGCGCCCGGGACGCGCGGGGACGTGCTCTCCGTGTCCCGCATCGAAAAGGGCAAGCTCGTCCCGGTCGAGATCGCCGAATACGAGGCGCTCATGGCGAAGACGATGGTCGTCGCCGACGAGAACGAGGCCTCCCTCGGCTCCGAGCACGTGGTCGCCGTGATGGGGAAAGAGATGCTCCCCGCGGAGCGCACGAGCTTCCGCGTGAAGATCGGCGACAAGAAGGCCACGCTGACGACCGTGGTCAGCACGAAATTCCCCTGGGGCGACCTCTCCGGCGAGATTGCCGCCGACGATGGGTCCGTCATTTATCGCGCCGAGGTCGTCAATGTCGGCCACGTCGTCGAGTCGAGGACGGGCAAAGAGCCCCAGGTCGCGCGGTCCGATTACGAAGATGACGAATGATCGGCAGGCCCGCGCGTCGCTTCATTCGCGTGAGGCGCGGGCCTTTTGCGTGAGGATCACGCGCGCGCGGGAGGCCGCCTCCTTGACGAGGTGACCCATTTTCGGGTGCTCCGGCTCGACGTCGGGGCAAAGCCCTTCCTGCCGCAGCGCCTCCGAGCAAACGGGGCCGATCGATCCAACGAGGCACGAACCAAGCGCGGACCGGAGCCGCTCTTCGAGGTTCTCCTCCGCAGCGACGAGCAACGCATGCTCGACCTGCGATCGGCTCGTGAAGAGCACGATCGGGATCTCGCCGGCCACGATGCGATGGAGCGCGCTGCGGAGGGGCGCCGTGTCCTCGGGCAAGGCGTAGCGGTAGAGGGAGATCGGCAAGACCTCGGCCCCACGCAAGGCGAGGCCCTCGTGAAGCGCCGTGTTCGGCACGCCGTACTCCTGCACCGCGACGCGTTTGCCCGAAAGGGATCCTCGGGCGTCGAGCGCGTCGAGCACCTCGCGATGGCTGTTGGGCTCCGCGACGGTGACGAACCCCAAGACGCCGAGCTCGCGCAGCGCGACGGCAGGCTTGGGCCCACGCGCGACCACGAGCGAGCGGCCGAGCGCAGCCGCAAACGCCGACCGGTCGAGCACGGGCGCGACGGCCTCGACGAGGCCACGCGTGCCGACACCCGTGAGGAGCACGACGACGTCGATCGTGCCGGCGGCGAGGGCCTCGGCGAAGCGGGTGGCGCCTTCGGGAGCGTCGAGGCCGACCTCTCGGAGCGAGGGGGCCCGGACGGCGACGCCCCCGTGACGCTCGACGAGCGAGGCCATCTCGGGCGCGCGGCGGCTCTCGAAGGAGACGACCGAGCGGCCGCCAAACGTGCCGGACTCATGGGCGGAAGGCACAGGGCCATCGTGCGCCCGTCGAGACCGCACCGCCAGCGCTTCGTCGGGCGGCGAGTCTGCGCTAGACTGGATCGAGCAAGGAAGGTGCGCATGGACGAGAGCGCGGACGGGCTGCAAGGGGCCGGGGGCGACGAGGATCGGCCCGGGGCCACGCTCGAGACGAGAAAAGCGGAGGGGCCCGATCCCGTGATCGGCGCAGGCCTCGCGCTGTTCGGCATCTTCGTGATGGGGCTCGGCGGAGCGCGCGACCTGCACTACGTGTTC
>JANMGF010000889.1:0-1599 GCA_031374535.1 Polyangium sp. (in: bacteria) | reverse complement strand
CAACCTCTTCCTCGAGCGCGGCGAGATCGATCGCGTGAAGGTGCTCGACTTCGGCGTGGCGAGAGATCGCGGCCGCGGACGCTTGACCCTCACCGGAACCATCGTCGGCACACCGGGCTACATGGCGCCGGAGCAAGCGCGCGCAGACAAGGCCGGCGTGGACGCACGCGCGGACGTCTTTTCCCTCGGCGCCGTGCTCTTCGAATGCCTCACGGGAGAACCCGCCTTCGACGGGGAACACGCGTTCGCGATCCTCGCGAGCCTGCTCCTCGCCGACGCGCCACGCGTGCGGGATCGCCGCCCCGACGTGCCCGAGGCCCTCGACGAGCTCGTGGCCCGGATGCTCGCGAAGGATCCCGACAGCCGACCGGCGGACGCGGCCGTGGCTCTACGCGCGCTCCTCGCGCTCGGTCCGGTCGAGGGACAAGCGACGCAGGCCCACAGCGCCGCCGAGGTCATCACCGACAGCGAAAGGCAGCTGCTCTCGATCGTCGCCGCGCTGCCGCCGTCGAAGCCCGACGCCGAGGTGACGACGGGGACGTTCCTGCCGCGCGAGCGCATCGCCGCCATCGAGGGGGAGATCGCGCCGCTCGGCGCGCGTGTGGAAGAAATCGAGGGCGGCGCGCTGCTCATCGCCCTCACCGGTCGTGGCAATCCGACCGATCAAGCAGCCCGCGCCGCCCGCGTGGCGCTCCGCCTCCGCGCCCTCGCACCGGAGGCGCGTATCGTGCTCGTCACGGGGCGCGAGGAGACCACACGCGGGCTCGCGCTCGGCTCGATCTCGAGACGCGCGGCCCTCCTGCTCGACCTCGGCGAGGAAGCAGGCGCGGTGCGTATCGACGCCTCGACGCAGGCCCTCCTCGACGTGCGTTTCGACGTGAGCGTCGGCCGCGACGGCACCTTCCTGCGCGGCGAACGCGAGGTCGGCTCGGGCACGCGTACGCTGCTCGGCAAGCCGAGCCCGTACCTCGGCCGCGAGCGCGAGCTGCGCAGCGTGCGTGACTTCATCGAGGAGGGGCTCGACGAGGGCAAGCCACGCGTCGCCGTCGTCCTCGGGATGCCCGGCATGGGCAAGTCCCGCCTGCGCCACGAGCTCGTCGAGCAGCTGCGCCGCGGGGCCGTCGAGCCCGCCGTCGCCATCGGCCGCGGGGATCCGATCGGCGCGGGCTCGGCCTTCTCCATCCTCGGCTCCGCCGTCCGCACGATGGCCCAGATCGGCGTCGGTGAGCCCCTCGCCTCGCGAAGGCAAAAGCTCGAGGCGCTCGTCGCGACGTACATCGACGGCGAGGATCGCGCGCGCGTCTCGGTCTTCCTCGGCGAGATGGTCGGCGCGCCCTCGGGCGACGATCGCCCGGATCTCCGCGCCGCGCGCCAGAACGCCTCGCTCATGGCCGATCGGACCCGCGAGGCGTGGCTCGATTTCGTCGAGGCGCTCGTGAACAAGCGCCCGCTCGTCTGCGTGCTCGAGGATCTGCACTGGGGCGATCGCGCGTCGATCAAGCTCGTCGACGCGGCCCTCGCGATGCAGGGGGAACGTCGCTTCGCGGTGCTCGCGCTCGCGCGCCCCGAGCTGCACGAGCTCTTCCCCAAGATCTGGAC
>JANMGF010000869.1:0-6553 GCA_031374535.1 Polyangium sp. (in: bacteria) | reverse complement strand
CGCTTCGGCCGTGAGCGGCGCCCTGCTTGCCATCGTGGCCGTCGCTTCCGCGCAATCGCCCGCGGCCCCGCCGTTTGCCCGGGATGCCTTCACGAGCGGCTGGATCGGCGGCCTCGTCGCCGCTGCGTACGCCGGCTGGTTCTCGCTCGGCGCCACGTTTTTCGAGCGCGGCCGCGGTCGCCTCGTGCCCCTGGTCCTCGACTTCCTCCTCGGCAGCGGCGTTGGTCTGTTCGCGGCACTCTTGCCACGCGCCCATGGACGCGCGCTTCTTGGTGGAGACGGCCCGCTCGGGCTCTCGCAGCCTCAAAGCTCCACCGCCTTGCTGCTCATGGCGATGCTGCTTCCGGTGTTCGCCGCGCTAAGGTGTCGCGAGTGAGGAAAGCGCGGACGAAGACTCGATCGAGCGAGGCCCTGGCATGAGCGGACAGGCCATGCCGGTGACCGTGACCGCGCTCCTCGTCGATCGTTCGTCCTCCACGCTCGCCGTTCGCACCCGCGCGAGTGGGATGCTCGCCAGCCTGGCGCACGATCTCGAGATCGTGGCGTCCGATCTCGTCGGTCGCGCGACCCTCGACGGCGAGGCCTTCTCCGCCGAGCTCGTCGTGCCGGTCGCCGCGCTGAAGGTCGCGGGGGCGCTGCACGGGGATCGGATCGACACGTCCACGCTCTCGGCCTCGGATCGATCGGACATCGAGCGGAAGATCCGCGAGGAAGTGTTCGCTGGAACGAGGGGGGTACGTGTCCGTGCGCGCGGCGCGTCGCGGGATCGTGCAGAGGTCACGGTCGAGACGGCCGGCGGCCTCGTCTCGCTCCCGGTTGCGCTACGCGTGGCCGAGGAAGCGGGCCGCATGCGCGTCTCCGGGAGCCTCGAGCTGTCGATGAAGCGGCTTGGTCTGCGCGAGGTAAGGGGACCGCTCGGCGCGTTCCGGATCCGCGACGGGGTCTTTGTGTCGTTCGACGTTACTCTGCGTCCGGAGGGGTAGGCGCGGAGACCTCGGGCGCGGCATCCCCGCGCTCGCAGGGGCCGTGGATCTGGTAGGGCTTGCCCGAGAGGCGCTGCATGGCGACCTTGCCCTGCCAGCCGAGATAACCCTTGCTGAAGCGCATGGCCTCCGAGGGCGACAGGTACGGGTTCTTCGTCTTGCCGAGCTCGACGAGCGTGAGCACCTGCTCGGCCACGCTGACGGGGCATCCCTCGAGGCGCAGCGGCTCCTTCGCGTCGCTCGACGCGAACTTGCGGATCACGCTGACCATCTTCGCGAAGATGTCGTCGTGTTTCGCGTGGTACGGGTCCTTCTGCGCGCGGTCCTTGTAGAGGCTCTCCACGTTCACGAGACGGCCGTGAAGCTCGCCCGACCACTTGGCGCAGTCGCCGATGAACACCACACGCTCGCCCGGCTTCGCGTCGATCGGGCCGTCATAGGAGCCGAAGACGATGTGCATGCGGGGCATCTTCTCGTCGCACTGCTCGTCGTAGAGCCGCAGGATCTCGATCTCCTCCTCGAGAGCGCCCGGACAACCACCCCAGCAGTAATCGGTGCGCTCGGGCTCCGGAGGCGGGCCGGCGTACGCGGTGATGTGCGAGCCTTCGAAGTATTTCTCGACGCGCACGAGTCCCACCTTGAAGCCCTTCGCCATCGACTGGGCCTCCTCGAGTGTCACGTCTCCGCTGATGTCCAGCGAGCCGAGATCGAGCGAACCGAAGCCACGCTCGGACGCGAGGCGGAGATGATCGACCGTCCACGGATCGACGCCGATGATGTGGCAGCAGAGGGCGTCGAACGCGGCCTGCGCGTTGCCCATGATGATGAGCCCGAGCTTGCGCGGGATGGGCGTGAGCATGCGGCCTTCACCGGCCACGATCGCGTCGATCGCGATGAACTGCGGCTGCACGATGTACTGCAGGTCGGCGATCTTCTCGTCGAGCCGGTGGTCGTGGTCGATGAGCCGGTGCCGGTCGTCCTGGATGCCGATGTAGTTCTTCATGGAGAACGTCACGGTGGTCCAGGGGTGGCTCTTGAACTTCGGGCAGTTGACGAAGAAGTCGGCCTTCGCGACGGGCTCCGGCGTGAATACGTAGTCCCGTAGCCGCTCCTTGTGTGAGAGCCGGATCTCGACCTGCGGCTCCTCCTCGAAGTGGTAGTGCTTCACGCCGGCGCGCTTGAACATCGGGTAGTAACCCGCGCCGTCGAAGGTCGTGCGCGTGGGGAGGGTGATCCCGCAGCGCTCGCCTACGGCCAGCTCCTTGACGCGCCCATCGTCTCGGTCCCGCAAGGCATGCAGCACGCCTTCGAGGAACTCAGGTCGCGTGTACGCATGCGGAAAGGAGGGCCCCGACGCCACGCAGTTCGGCTTGACCAGCGTGCGGCCGTTCGGCCGGAGGTCGAGCTCCTCGAGCCCCTCGCGCACGATGCGTCGGATCTGGTCGACGTCGTAGGTGGGGCAGCGACGAATGATCACCCGGGGGCGGGACGCGATTTTCATACCTCAGCAGCCTAGGAGGGGTCGCAGGATCGGGCAATGCCGCCTGCCGCGTGACCCGCCCACCCCACGCGATGGCGAAACCTGGCTCGGTTTGCTGCTGGCGCGTCGAGTGCTTTACATATGTTCATGTATCTGGGATACGTGTCGAGGGACGAGGTCGAAAAGCTTTCGTCCAGGATGCATGGCCACATATTCAGCGAAGGAAGTCGCAAAGTATCGGGTTCTCGCGGATAGCGGGCGCGTGGATTCGGCCTGTTGTTCGTGGGTGGGCGCGGCGTCGGAGGGACGGGTCGACGGTGGCGAGAGGGCGGCGACGGAGGGTGTGGCTCCGGCCGGCATCCGACAGACAGGGACGGGGGCCGTGCCGTGGCGGCGAAAGCGCGCTCCAGGGAGCAAGAATGTGCGGCTGCCGCCGGCCCCCGAGCTCGGACCAGCTGCCCCGCCGCAGACAGCGGCTCCGCTGGACGTCGGAGCCCTCCTGGACTCCGCGTTGCTTGCCGCTGTGCTCGGTTGCACGGAAGATCGGGCGGCGGACATCCTCGCCAGGGCGGGGTCGCTCATCCGACTCGCGCGCTTCGGGCTCGACGACCTCATGGAGATCGCTCGGGTGTCACGCGCCGACGCCAAGCGGATCGCCGCTGCCTGCGAGCTCGGACGACGCAGCCTGGTGTTCGAGTCGCGCCCCAGGGGTCCGCTCGTCGGGGTCGCTCCGCTCGCGCGATGGTTCCGCCTGCACATCGGCGGCATGTTCGTTCAGGAAGTCTGGGTGGCCGGTCTCGACGACGCTGGCGCCCTCCGAGGCGTGTGGCGCGTGTCCCGGGGGGACGTTCACGGGGGCATGCTCGACGCCGCCGCGGTCGTGCGCGGGGCCGCTCGCATGCGCTTCAAGCACATCATCCTCGCGCACAACCACCCGAGCGGCAGCCTCGTGACGACGCCCGAAGACCTTCGTTTCGTGCTCCGCATCCACCGTGCGGCCCTGGCAGCGGGCATCAAGCTCGTCGACTGCCTGATCACGGGGCCGACGGACGGGTACACCTCGCTCGCCGAGCAAGGTGTGTTGCCCGGAAGCTCATGAAGTGGTGTTCGTGCCGCCGTTTGCCGACGGGACCAGCAGCGCCGAGAGCTCCTCTCGGAGGCGTCGCGTCGCATCGACGAGGCGGCCCTCGACCAGGAAGCCATCCTCCTGCCGCCGACAACGGTGCACCTTCACGCGCACGAGCGAGCTCGTCTCGAGGCGCCCGGCGAGGGGCGCGCCGGGGGCGAATGCTTCGGTCGATCGAAGGCTCACCCGATCGCCGTCGAGTACCACGAGATCGGCCGAGCCCCCCTTCTCGAGCTTCAAATGCGGCATGCTCAATCCGCCCTGCGGCCCCGCCTCATCGCGGCGCGGGCTTCACGCTCCGCCTCGCGTTGCTTGACCGTCTCGCGTTTGTCCGCCTGCTTCTTGCCCTTCGCCAGGGCAAGCTCGACCTTCGCGCGTCCCTCTTTGAAGTAGAGCCGGGTGGCGGCGACCGTCATGCCGTCGCGCTCCACGGCCTTGCGGATCTGATCGATCTCCGCGCCGTGCAGCAAGAGCTTCCGCGAGCGCTTCGCGACGTGCCCGAACGCCGCACCCTGCATCTCCGGGATGAGCATTCCATGGAGGAACGCCTCGCCGTTCGTGATCGAGCACCACGCGTCGGAGAGGTCGGCCTTTCCATCCCGCAGCATCTTGACCTCGCTGCCGATGAGCACCAACCCGGCTTCGAAGCGCTCGCCAAGCTCGTACTCGAACCCGGCTCGCCGGTTTCGCACGATGAGCTTCTCGTCGCTCGCTTCTTTCGCGCTCACGTGGTTGACACCCTCGGTCGCTGTCGCTACGGCCTCGCGCCGCCCGAAGAGCCGCTCTCCAGGCGGGCGCCTGCGTAGGGCTAGCGCGCCGTGCGGCGCGCGTCCATAGGCCGACGAGCGTCCGTACCGGGACAAACTGGCGCGTCGTGCTAATACGCCCGCGCCTCTGTACGAGTCGCACCGCCTTCACCCTCACCGCCCCAGAGCGAAGCCATGCAACCCATCCGCATCCGCGGCGCACGGACCCACAACCTCCAGGGCATCGACCTCGAGCTCGTGCCGGGGCAGCTCGTCTGCTTCACGGGCGTCTCCGGGGCAGGGAAGTCCTCCCTCGCGCTGGATACCCTCTACTCGGAGGGACAACGTCGCTTCGTCGAGAGCTTCAGCCCGTACGCCCGGCAGTTTCTCGAGCGGCTCGAGCGGCCGCCCATCGACGAGCTCGATCCGGTCGCCGCGGGCGTCGCTGTCGACCGCCGCGCGCCCGTGAAGAGCTCGCGCTCCACGGTGGCCACGATGGCCGACCTCGAGCCGTACCTCTCGGCTCTGTTCGCGCGCGAGGCCACGCCCGTGTGCCCCGAATGTCAGGTCCCGGCCGCCCGCATCGACGCCGTGGCCGCCGCGTCGAAGGCCGTCGCCAGCCATGACGGCGAGACCGCGCTCGTCACGTACCGCGTGCCCGTCGCCGGCACCGAGGAGCTGCTCGACGTGCGCGAGTCGTTGCTCGGCGCGGGGTATCGAAGGCTGCTCGTGCGCGGCGAGGTGCGTGACATCGACGAGGTGGGCCCGAGTGATGCGCTCGGCGCGGGCGGCGGGGTCGAGGTGATCGTCGATCGTGTGAAGATCGGCGCACGTGACGCGCGGCGCCTCGGCTCCGCCATCGAGGAAGCCTGGCACCGCGCCGAGGGAGGCGTGGCCCTGTACGTCGGTGGATCGTCTGCGGACGGTACTTCCCGGCGCGTGCTCGTGCCTCGCGGGCTCGCGTGCCCCTCGTGCGCGCGGGCCTTCGACGTCGCGCGCCCGGGCCTGTTCTCGTACCAGTCTCCGATCGGCGCCTGTCCTTCGTGCCGCGGCTTCGGTCGCACGATCGGCGTCGACTGGGGCAAGGTCGTCCCCGACGAGGACAAGTCCCTCGACGGCGGTGCGATTCGGCCCTGGTCGGGGTCGAGCACGTCGTGGGAGCGGAAGGTCCTGCGCAAGTTCTGCGAGAAGAAGGGCGTCCCTCTCGATAAGCCGTGGAAGGAGCTCTCCGAGGCGCAGCGCTCCCTGGTCTTAGACGGCGAGGGGAGCTTTCACGGGGGCAAATATCCCGGCGTACGCGCGTGGTTCAAGTGGCTCGAGACGCGCACGTACAAGATGCACGTGCGCGTGCTCCTCGCGCGTTACCGATCCTACGACCCGTGCGTTCCCTGCGACGGCAAGCGCCTCTCGCCCGAGTCGCTCCTCTACCGCGTGGCCGGGATCGATCTCGCGACCTGGCACGGGCTCGAGCTGCGCGACGCGCGGGCGCGGCTCGATGCGCTGACAACGACCACGGGGCAGGGCGAGATCGCGCGGAAGGAGCTCGCGCAGCGGCTCTCGTACCTCGAGCGTGTGGGCCTCGGATACCAGACGCTCGATCGACAAGCGCGCACGCTGTCGGGGGGCGAGGCGCAACGTGTCACGCTGACGGGCGCGCTCGGGACGTCGCTGACGGGCGCGCTCTTCGTGCTCGACGAGCCGACGGTGGGGCTTCATCCGAGCGACGTCCCGCCGCTCATCGAGGCGATGCGCGAGCTCGCGGCGCGCGGCAACGTGGTCGTCGTGATCGAACACGAGCCGCTCGTGATCCGGGCCTCGGATCGTGTGGTCGAGCTCGGGCCCGGCGCCGGCAAGCAGGGCGGGCGCGTGGTGTTCGACGGCGCGCCGTCGGAGCTCACGAGGCGGACGGATCTGCCGACGGGGCGCGCACTCGCACGAGGCTCCGCGCATGTCGCCTCGGCGGACGAGCGCACGGCGCCGCGTGGATCGATCTCCATCGTGGGGGCGCGCGCGAACAACCTGAAGGACGTCAGCGTGCGTCTACCGCTCGGGCAGGTCGTGTGCGTGACGGGCGCGAGTGGCTCTGGCAAGAGCACGCTGGTCGACGACGTGCTCTACCGCGCGCTCGCGCGGGCCCGTGGATACAAGGACATCGAGCCCGCGGGCGTGCACAAGAGGATCGAGGGTACGAGCGGGATCAAGGTCGTCACGATCGTCG
>JANMGF010000867.1:0-6752 GCA_031374535.1 Polyangium sp. (in: bacteria) | reverse complement strand
CCCGCGGATCCGCCCGTGCCTCCCGAGCCACCAGCGCCGCCAGCGCCGCCCAGTCCACCAGCGCCACCAGCGCCGGCCATGCCGCCTGCGCCGCCTGCGCCCGTGGTGTCGTCATCGGTCGGATCGTTCGGGTCTCCTTCGCCCGGATCCACCGCGCCGTCCTTGTCCTTGTCTTCCTCGCCGTCCGGGATGCCGCCGTTGTCCGTGTCGGCATCGAGCGGATCGGTCGTCGTCGCGCCCATGTCCGCGTCGGGCACGCACGTCCCTGCGCCGGGATTCGTGCCGGGGCCGCTGCAATCGTAGCCCATCTCCGTGCCGTCGAAGATCCCGTCGCCGTCGCTGTCCGGATCGAGCCCGTTGACGAGCCCGTCGCCGTCGGTGTCGACGCCCGGCTCGGGCTCTTGCCCGTCGGGCACGCCGTCGTTGTCGCTGTCGGCGTCGTTCGGGTCCGTGCCGATCCCCGTCTCCACGTCGTCCGGGAGACCGTCGCCGTCCGCGTCGTTGCAGCCCTCGTCGATCGTCCCGTCGCAGTCGTTGTCGATGCTGTCGCACGTCTCCATGCCGGAGGGCACGCAGACGCACTCCTTCTGCGCCGGATGGCAGACGGGTTTGTCCCCGGGGCATTGGCTGTCCTCGGTGCAGCCCACGCACGTGTTCGGGTCCGACGTCGTGTCGCAGATGGGCGTGGAGCTCTTGCAGTCGGCGTTCGAGGTGCACTCCTCGATGACCACCACCGTGGGCGGGTTGCCTTCCGAGATGCCGTTCCCGTCGGTGGGGAAAAACGTGTACGGCGCGCCTTGCTTGCCTTCGCCGCTGATCGTCGCCTGGTTCGACAGGCTCGCCGGTGCGTTCGGCTCGATCTTCACGCGGAACCGCACGAGGGCCGTCTCGCCCGCGGCCATCTCGCCGCCCGAGACCGCGTTCGCGCCTGCGCCGAGGCGCACCGTCACCGTCCGTGTCGCGGCCGCGTACTCGGCCTGATCGTCGCCCGCCTGCTCGGTCTTCAGGCCCGCGTTCGCGCCCATCACGATCTCGATCGATCCCGGCACGAGCGAGACGCCCACGGGCAAGACGTCGTCGAGGCGCGTGTTGACGGACGCGTCGTTGCCGCTGTTCGTCACGGCGATCGAATACGCGAGCTCGTCCCCCACGAAGAGCTTGCCCCCGTCGACGTCGGCCGCGGTCTTCGTCGAGCCAGAGAAGTCGGGCAGGAGCGTGGCGATCGACGAGACGAAGCCGCCGATCCAGAAGATGTCGTTCGATCCGCTCGCGTTGCCGACCATCACGGTTGCGGTCTTCTGCCCGGCGGTGATCTTCGTGGAGATGTCGACCACGTCGAGATCGAGCCCGGCCATGCTGCCGGGTCCGCCCGTGGTTTGCGGCAGATCGCCGACGGTCGTCACGGCCGCGCCGAGCCACGATCGCGAGGCGTTGAAGAAGTTGCCTGCGGGGTTCTGCCCGTCGGTGATGTCGTTGGCTGAGCTGAGGACGCCGGATCCGAAGCGCAGGTAGTCCATCTGCGGGCCGAGCGAGCTCGAGACGTCGCCCTCGTAGGCGATGACGCCGAGCTTGGCGTCGGCCGCCGCGCCCGGCACGGTGAAGCCCGAGAGCTGGAGGGTTTGCGGCGACTGACCGATCCGGTCGAAGCTGTCGTGCAGCATGACGTGGCGCGTGTTCTCCGCGGGGGACTCGTAGAGGACGGCCATCCACCACCCGGCGAAGAGGCGGTCCTGCACGAGGTCGACGAAACTTATCGAATCGACGCCCGCGAGCCGGTACGCGCCGACGCCTTGCGCAGCCACGAGGGCCGTCACGTCCGCGGTCGACTGGTAGAAGTACTCGGTGATGCCGCCCGAGACGTTGGTGCTGACGAGGCTCTCGTCCGCCGTGATCGGCAGCGAGAATGTGCCGGGTCGTTCCAGGGTCACGCTCGTATCGGCCTGACCGCTATTGTCCCAGCGCGCGCCCCAGTAGAGCCGCGCATAGGTCACGACGGCGCCGGCTGGCAAGCTCAGCACGGCGGTTGATCGTTGCTCGGCGACGGTCACCGTTTCCGCGGTGAGGGCCTCGTCCGGGCCCGGCGCATCGGCGCGCCAGTGCATATCGGGGGCCCCGTCGCCGCCGGGGCTGTCGCAGCTCACCTGACCGACGAGCGGCGCGACCCCGACGTTTCCGCACTCGTAGCCGAGCGTATTGCCGATCAGCCGGAAATCGCCGTGCCCATCGAACTGCTTTCGTAGCTTCGGTGCGGCGAGGGCGCCGGAGGGGACGAACGCCAGCGCCGCGGCGCCGAGCAGCGCGGCGAGGCCGGCACGGCGGGCCAACCTTCGCCGGGGAGAAAAAGCGGATCGCGTGGATCGGTGCGACATGGGCAAGGTCCTCGCATTCCATCATGCCAGAGGTCGCCCGCCCAGCGCATTCTTTTTGGCGAGATCGCGAGCCTCGGGGCCCCCGCTTTCAGAATGCGTTATGGCCGGTGAGCGCGTTCCCGAGGATCAGCGTGTGCACCTCGTCCGTGCCTTCGTACGTGTAGACGCTCTCCAGGTTCAGCGCGTGCCGAATGACGGGGTAGTCGAGCAGGATCCCGTTGCCGCCCAGGAGGCCGCGGGCTTTCCGCGCGGCGCGCAGCGCGAGCCCCACGTTGTTTTTCTTGCAGAATGACACCTGAACGGGCGTGATGCCTCCTGCGTCCTTCAAGCGCCCGAAATGCAGGGCGAGGATCTGGCCCTTGGCGATGTCCATGGCCATCTCGACGATTTGCTCTTGCACGAGCTGCTTGGCGGCGACGGGCTTGCCGAACTGTACGCGCTCGCGCGTATACGAGACGGCGGCCTCGTAACAGGCGCGTGCGGCGCCGAGCGCGCCCCAGGAGATCCCGAACCGGGCCTGCGTCAGGCACGAAAGCGGACCCTTCAGCCCCATCACGTCGGGGAGCATGTTTTCCTTCGGCACCCGCGCCTCGTTCAGCACGATCTCCCCCGTGGGGCTCGCGCGTAGGCTCATCTTGCCGTGGATCGTGGGCGTCTCGAACCCCTTCGTCCCGCGCTCCACGATGAACCCGCGGATCGACGCGGCGTCTCCGTCGCCCTCTTTCGCCCATACCACCGCGAGATCGGCGATCGGCGCGCTCGTGATCCACATCTTCGTCCCGGTGAGCACGTACGCGTCGCCGTCGAGCCGGGCGCGGGTCTTCATCGAGCCGGGATCGCTGCCTGCGTCCGGCTCCGTGAGCCCGAAACAGCCGATGAGCTCGCCCGCGGCCATTTTGGGGAGATATTTGTTTTTCTGTTCCTCGGAGCCGAAGCGCCAGATCGGGTACATCGCGAGCGAGCCCTGCACGCTGACGAAGCTCCGGAGCCCGCTGTCGCCGTACTCGAGCTCGGCGATCGCAAGGCCGTACGACACGGCATTCATGCCGGCGCACCCGTACCCCCTGAGCGAGGCGCCGAGCAGGCCCATCTGCGCGATCTCGGGGATGAGGTCCGCGGCGAACTCTTCCTTGGCGAAGAGCTCGGCGGCGCGCGGCAGATACCGCTCGCGCACGAACCTCCGCACGGAGTCGCGGATCAAGCGCTCCTCCTCCGTGAGCAGGCCGTCGATGGCGATGAGGGCGTCGAGCGAGAGCGGCTCTTGAGGCTTCTCCATGGTCAGCCCGCGTGTTTAGCGCGGATGGCGGGCGCGGGGAAGAGGGCGGCGGTGCGGCGCGGGCGCGTCGAGCAAACCCCGTGTTATGAATGCCCCCATGCCTCTCCCCGACGGCAGCCTCTTCCTCCCCGGTCCTGCGGGCCGCATCGAGGCCGTGCTCAAGCGCCGCCCGGGCGCCGCCGTGGCCGCCGTGGTTTGCCATCCCCACCCGCAGTACGGCGGCACCCTCTACAACAAGGTCGTTTCCCGCGCCGCGCGCGCCATTCATGCCGCGGGGGTCACGGTGTTACGATTCAACTTCCGCGGCGTCGAGGCGAGCGACGGCCATTT
The DNA here is from genome assembly GCA_031374535.1 of Polyangium sp. (in: bacteria). Classification (GTDB taxonomy): domain Bacteria; phylum Myxococcota_A; class Polyangia; order Polyangiales; family Polyangiaceae; genus Polyangium. The sequence goes on along the minus strand of JANMGF010000867.1, from coordinate 2,777 downwards.
CGACGGTGGTCCGGGCGAGGTCTCCGACACGCGCGCCGTGATGGATTCCCTCGCGCCCGAGTTTTCCCACCTGCTCGTCGCCGGTTACTCCTTCGGCTCCTGGGTCGGCCTGCGCGCCGGCGCTGCCGATCCACGCGTCCGGGCGCTCATCGGGATCGGGCTTCCCCTCAACGTCTTCGATTTCGCCTACCTTCGCAATACGCAGAAGCCCCTGCTCCTCCTCCACGGCGAACGTGACGAATGGGGCGACGCCGACGAGGTCCAAAAGCTCGCGTCTTCGCTCCCCGGCCCGGTCACGCTGGAGATCTTCCCCGGGGCAAACCATTCTCTGGCAAACCACCTGGAGGCGATGATGGGGAAGATCTCCGATTTCGTGACGCGGGTGATGCCCTAAAAGCCCCGCCCCTCCGCCAGCGCCTCCGCGACCGCGGCCCTTCGTAGCTTGCCGCTCGTCGTCTTCGGCAAGGTCCCGGGCGGCAAAAAGATCACCCGATCGACCCCGATTCCCCGCGCCAGGAGCGCCGCTCGCACCCGCGCGTCGAGCGCGTCGTGGGCCCCTCGATCGAGCTTCGTCTCCGCGGCCACGTACACGAGCTCGGTCTCGTCCTCCTGCGCCCTCACGCCCACGGCCACGACGCACCCGCTTCGTACGTCCTCGACCTCGGAGGTGATCTCTTCAATCACCGAGGGAAGCAGGTTTTGCCCACCCTTGATGATGATCTCTTTTTTCCGCCCGGTGACGAACAGCTCGCCCCCGTCGACGAACCCGAGGTCTCCCGTGCGTAACCAGCCGTCCCGCAGGACCTCCGCGGTCGCCGCCGGATCGTCCGAATACCCTTCCATCAACGTCGCCGCCTTCACCAGGATCTCGCCCACTTGCCGCGCGGGCAAGACCGCGCCGTCCTCGCCGGTGATACGCACCTCGGTCCTGGGAATCGGCCGCCCGACGCTCACGAGCTCGAGCGCGTGAGGCCCCGGCTCGGTCGTGACGGCGCGCCCTGTTTGTTCGAGCGTGACGCGATCCACCACGACAAAACGTGACGGCGCGAGCAAAAGCGGAAAACTCACGGCGACCGTCGCCTCGGCGAGTCCATAGACCGGGAAAAACGCCTCGGCCCGGAAACCCACGGGACGGAAAGCCTCCGCGAATCGACGCAAGAGCAAAGGCGAGATCGGCTCTGCCCCGATCATCGCGCATTCCCAGGCTCCGAGGTCGAGCCCCGCCTCCCTTGCGCGCCGCGAAAGGCGCAAGAGGATCGCATAGGCCGAGGGCGGGGCCGCGCAGATCGTCGCCCGCAGCGAGGACATCGCTTCGAGCCACGAAAAAGGCTGGGACCGGAAATCCTGCGGCGCGAGCATGTTCGCGACGAACGCATTGTAAAAGGGGAAAAGAAGCCCGCCGATGAGGCCCATGTCGTGGTGGAGCGGCAGCCACGAGACCGCCACGGAGTCGGCGTGGCTCGGCAGCGCTTCACTCATGCTCGCCATGTGCAAAAGAAGGCGCTCGTGCCCGAGGACGACGCCGCGCGGGTGCCCGGTGCTCCCGCTCGTGAGCTGGATCAAGGCAGGGCCGGGGGCCTCGTCGGGGTCGGGCAACACGCTGAGCGGATCGATGGCCAGATCCTCGGCCACGAGCACCCGCAGATCCTCGTGTTCCCCCGCGAAGGCCGCGAGCGCGCTCGAAACGACGAGCGCCCGCGCCGAGAGTTTTTGCGCCGTTTGTCGCAATTGATCAATAAATCCACCGACATCCGTGAGCCGGAACGGGACGCCGATCTGGATCGGCACCGCGCCGAGCGCCCAGATCCCGAAAAGCGTCGCCACCGCGGTCTTGATCTCGGGCACGAGCAAAAGCACGCGGTCGCCGGGACGCAACCCGGCCTCCCAGAGCCCGGCCTCGACGCGCCTCGCCTCCTCCCAGAAACGCGCCCAGGTCCACGCCTCCCAGACCTGCCCCTCCCGGAATCGGATCGCGGTCTCGTCGCTGATCCAATCGGCCCGGTGGCGCAAAAGCCCGGCGATCGTCCGCGGGCTCATCGGGTCCTCCCGTCCTTCGAGCGGGGGACGATGGGGAAAGACGCGACCTCGACCCGCGGCCGGCCCAAGGTCGCCAGGATCATGTATTCGAGCGCCGTGCGCCGCGCGAAGGAGAGCTTGGCGACGGTCATGTATTGCTGGAGCAGCCGCGAGAACCCTGGCGACAGCGCCTCGATGCGGCGGCGGTTCTTGCGTACGTTGTCGATCCAGCGCTCCAGCGTGAGCGCGTACGAGCTCGTGAGGTCCTCGACGTGGAGGATATCCATCCCGGCGCGCTCGATGAGCGACAGCTCCTCGCTCAGGTGGAGCAGGCGGCAATACCCGAGCGCCTCGACGAAGATGTAATCCGTCGCCGCGCTCTCGCGATCGCCGCGTTGCTCGGCCGGGTAATAACAATCCGAGATGAGCAACCGCCCACCTGGGCGGAGCAGGCGGGCCACCTTTTGATGGACCTCCTCGCGGTTGTGCATGTGGACGATGCTGCCGCTGAAGAGCATCACGTCGAACGAGGCCGGCGGGAGCGCGAGATCCTCCACGTGCCGCACCTCGATCTCCACGCGATCGGCGACGCCGGCGGCCCGTGCGCGGGCGAGGGCCTCCTCGCGTTGCCGCTCGCTCAGGGTGATCCCGAAGAAATGCCCCTCGGTGTGCTCGGCGAGGTAAAGCAGATTGCTGCCCCAGCCGCAGCCGACGTCGAAGACCCGCTCTCCCGGCTTGATGTCGAGCTTGGCCTGGATCCG
>JANMGF010000853.1:0-2713 GCA_031374535.1 Polyangium sp. (in: bacteria) | reverse complement strand
TCGAGCTGGCGGAGCAGCGTCGTCGTGGCGGCCCTGCCGAGCTCCGCGAAGCGAGGCTCGGCGAGGACGTGGGCGCTGTACGCGAGGAAAAGGGCGATCCCCGGTAAACCCCCGTAGAGATCGAGCCCGAGCGGCAAGGGCTCCCAGTAGCGCTGGCCCACGGCCGAGAGCCCGATCCAGGAAACGTCGCCCCGGCTGCCGCGCAGCGCGAGCTCGCAGAGCCGCGTGGCCAGGCGCCCCGCCATTGCGAGCAGGCGCCCGCGCTCGGGCGGATCCTGCCCTTCCCGAAGCTCGCCGCGCGGCATCGTCGCCATGGGGTCGCCGACGGTCAGGGCCGTGAAGGAGGCCTTGATGAACCAGAGCTGCAACGCGAGGTCGTCCTCACCGAGGCGCGCGAGCTTGCGGAGAGCGAGCTCCATCCCCGAGGACGGGAAAAAGTCGGCGATTTTCTCGCCCGTGCTGGTCCAGAGGTGGCGCTCGGCGGTGCGCGCGGAGAACATCGGAATGTCGTCGCGCCACAGATCACGGCGCTCGAAGGGGATGAGCGGAGCCGTGTGGGGATCGAAGTCCAGCGGGATCCAAAGCTTGTCGAAGAACCGCTCGCGATCGAGCCCGTCCCGCAAGAGATCGGGGTGACAGCCCTCGCGGTAGAGGAGGTTGTAGACGTGCGTCGGTCGCAAGAGGGCGCGGACGGGGTCCTTCGCGAATGCAGCGATGGGGCCCTGCGGCGAGAGGAGCTCCTCCCGGTGCTCCACGAGCAGCCGGTAGGTCCGCGCGAACGCCGCGACGAGCTCCTCGCGATGCTCGGCGGGGTCGATCGGCTGTCCATGCAGCGTTGGGCGGTTTTTCGCATCGCCCACCTCGACGCGCTTCTTCACGATGCGCATCTCGTCGGTCCCGAGCCCCTCCCAGACGTGCGTCGACCGCGGCGTGAGCTGCTTGCCGCCGCCTCCGAGCCCGCTGTAATCGATGCCCTCCGAATCCTCGGTCGCCCATCCGCGCTTCGGCAGGAGCCCGACACGAAGCACCGAGTCGTTCCTGGCACGCGTGGCGATCTCCTCCGACGCCTGGGCCCCCTCCCGCATGAAATGCGGGTGCAGGAGCGACTCGAGATCGACGATCATCGGGTGCTCGCCCGCGGCGATGATGTTCTCCGAATGCAGGTCCGTCGCCCCGAGCGCGTGCATCAGGGCGAGGTAGGCGCCGAGGCGCTGGTAGAACCGCCGCGCCTCTTCCGGGCTCCCGCAGGGCGCCTGCGCGACGAATTCGACCCAGCCGTATTCGCCGCGATCGAGGACCTTCATGGCCCGCTGCGACGGGGCCGCCCCCCGCGCGTCGAGCCACTCGATGAGCGCCTGGAAATGGAGGTCGACCGCGAGCGGCCTCGGCTTGTATACGACGCGCAGGCCGGAGGAGAACGAGAGAATGGCGACCGTCCTGCCCCCGCGGTGGGGGTCGCCGGCGCCCATCTCACACCACACGAGCTCGCCGAGCGCGTGGCCGCCGCCGAATTGGTCGGCGATCACCCGGGAATCGGCCCCGAGGCGCGCGAGGAGCTCGGACGCGACATCCGCCCAGGTATCGACCCACTGGACGAGCTGGCGCGCGAGCACCGGGTAGCCGGCGAGCAGGGCCAGGGCGCGCTGGGGCTCGCGCAGGCCCTCGACGAAATGGTCGAACCGCTGCTCCGGCGTGGCACCTTCGAGCCGCCCCTCGAGGCGCGCCGCGTGCAATTCGAGGGCCACGGTGCGGGACATCATGGCGCTCGCGCGCGAGAGCAGGTGCGAAAAGCACGCGAGGGCGGCTTGCTGCGGCGAAAAAGTGGCGCCCCCGTACGCCGCGGCGACCGCCGCCGCCCTCTCGACGCGGGCAAACCCACGCGCGAGCAGAGGCTCGACGGCGGCCACATAAGCAAGGGTCCGCGGGATGTGCGCCGAGAACGGGTGCGTGCCCGGCACCCCTGCCTCTGCATAGGCCGAGGCAAGCGTGGCTAACCACCCGGGTGGCGTGGTGAACCGCGCCGAAAGGGCTTCGGGCGGCTCACCCAGAAAGCAGCGCAGCTCCTCCGCCGTGATCTCGTCCTGCGCGAGGCGCTCCTCGAACACCCCGTCCCTGTCGAGCGGCGCCCGCGCCCGCCAGCGCTCCATCCGGCGGTCGGCCTTCTCCGCGTCGAAGCCGGCCGGCACCGCGCCCGGGCGCGCTGCCCCCGCCCGCTCGGCCAGCGTCGTGCCCTGGTACCAGTCGGGTCTGTCGAAGAACGAGGCGAAGCCCATCGATCATTCGCTCCACGCGTCGGGATCGCGCTCGTCCATCACATACCGGCGCTTGTTCTGACTGTAATGCAGCCAGTAATGCATGAACTCCAGGTAGACCTTCGCCTCGAGCGGCCGGCCCTCCACGTACGTCATCTTCATGTGGCCAATGCGCCGCGTGAAAACGCTGAGCGCCTTGTCCCCGAGCTCGCGCGAGCGCGCGAGGAGGTATTGAGGCCACACCTCCGGCGCCGAGCGCGCGTGCGTGTAGCCGATCCACGAGAGGACCGCGTCCCGCTTCGCGGGCAGGCAGCTCTCGTGCTCGACGAGCCAATCGAGCACCTTCGTCCAGCGCTCCTTGCCCTTCCAGATACCCGCGTCGATCTGCAGCTCGAACCCCATCTTGGGTCCGACGCCGGGCCCCACGTCCAGATCCAGCTCGATGCGATCGACGAGGCCGG
>JANMGF010000815.1:0-1602 GCA_031374535.1 Polyangium sp. (in: bacteria) | reverse complement strand
CTTCCGCGCCAAGGATCTGCCCACGGCCGGCAGGATCCACGCGACGCTCCTCGGCCTGATCCCAGCAAAACCCATCCTGACCACGCTCCAGATCATCGAGGTCGGCGCCGTCACCGCGCTGATCATCGGCACGCACGTGGCCATGCGCGCCCGTCGGCTCGAAGACGTGATCACGGCGCTGCCGGCGTGGCTCGTGACGTTGTTCTGGGCGGCGATGCTCGGCGCCATTCTTCTGATGCAGGGAGCAGGCGATGCCTTCCTCTACTTCCAGTTCTGATCACGTCACGGAGGCCCTCACGCGGCCCGTACCGGACAAACCTTGGATCGCCATGCTTCTCGTGGCGCTCGTCCTCTGCGCGACCGGCCTCGGCTTCTGGGAGCGGCACGTGCGAAAGCTCGGGTATGCGCCCATATCCAGCGACACGCCGAACCTGTGGGCCGCGCAGCGCGAGCGGGCGATCGGCGCGAAACGGTCGCAGGTCGTCTTCGTCGGCACCTCGCGCCAGCTCTTCGACATCGACCTCGAGACCTTCGAGCGCGAGACCGGCGTCCCGCCCACGATCCAGCTCGCGACGGTCGCCTCGAATCCGATCGTGATCTTCACGCACCTCGCCAAGGACGAGACGTACGCCGGCACCACGATCGTGGACTTCGTGCCGGGGCTCTCCTCGGCGGCGGGGGGCCCGCCGATGAGTGGCCCGATGCGGTATACCGACCATTACGATACCTGGTCGGTCTCGCAGCGATGGGAGCTCCCGCTCTCGTTGTGGCTCCAGGACCGGCTGGCCCTCCTCAACCAGGACGACCTCTCGCTGAAGGCCCTGCTCGAGGCGCTGCCGCTCCCGAAGCGCCCGGCCGTGTTCGCGCCCGATCTGCCGCCCTACATCGCCTCCCTCGACCGCCGCCGCCAGGGCCGGCTGCTCACGAGCCTGTCCACGGATCCCGCATTCCAGAAAAAACTGCGGGACATCTGGATCCCGCTCTCCACGCCGCCCCCGCCACCACCCATCTTCACGCCCGAGCAGTGGAAAAAGATGGGCGAGGACGGGTGGACCCGGATCCTCGCCGACGCAAAGAAAAACGTCGAGGCGATCGAACGGCGCGGCGGGCGGGTGATCTTCGTGCGCCACCCGTCGACGGGGAAGCTCCGCGAGCTGGAGCGCGCCACGAGGCCCCGCGAGGCCTACTGGGACCGGCTCCTGCGCGAGACCGGGGCCGTGGGCATTCACTTCGAGGATCACCCCGAGCTTTCGAGCTTCGATTGCCCCGAGTGGTCGCACCTCGGCGCCGAGGATGCGGTGGAGTACACGAGACGGCTCGCGCGGATCCTGAAGGGAAAAGGGCTTTTCTAGCGGTTTTCTTTCACCCCGACGTCTCCCTCGGCCCGAAGAGCCCCGCCACGACGACCACCACGAGCGAGATCCCCGACAGCACCGCCACGTAAAGCCCCGCCCGCGCGTCGTTCCCCTCCTGGAACGCCGAAAAGATCTCCACCGGCATCGTGTTCGTGCGGCCCGGGATGTTGCCCGCGAGCATCAACGTCGCGCCAAACTCACCGATCGCCCGCGCGAACCCGAGCACGAGCGCCGCCAGCACCCCGCG
>JANMGF010000811.1:0-1774 GCA_031374535.1 Polyangium sp. (in: bacteria) | reverse complement strand
GCCGTACCCGCGGAGCTGTGCGGCTTCGAGGGACGCGAGCGACGCGTCGCCGGTGTCCTCCGCGGCGAGCAGGTGGATGATCCCTCGGATCGACGAGCCGCTCGCGGAGGCCTCCCGCAGCGCGCGGTCGAACGCCGAGGGGGACGCGAGATCGATGGAGAGGCCTGGGCGCCCCGCGCGCGGCATGGCAGCGGCGCCGTCTGTCGCGTCCGCCGGGCGTACCCAGAGGACCTCATCGCCCCGAGCCTCGAGCTGGGTCGCCAGCGCGTCGGCTAGGCCCCCTGGAGGAGCCAGCAAAAGCCAGCGCCCTCTTGCCGTGCCGTCCGGGCGGGCGGCCGTAGGCAGCGGCTCGGCGAGCTGCCACGCGTGCGCGAGGAAGACCTCGTCCTCCGCCGCGTTTCGCCCGCGTTCGGCGTCGAGCCGCTTCATCTCGAGGCCGCTGACCTCGGCGACGACGTCGCCCGACGCGTCGAGCAGGGTGAGGTCCACGCGCGTGATGTTGGCCTGACCGTCGTCGGGGAGCAGCCGCCCGTGGCAGAAGACCTCGGCGCCTGGTTCGCGGTGCACGCGGAGGGCGCCGACGCGGACCGGGATTGACGGCGCGCCGCCTTCGCGCCTCTCGTCCTCGAGCACCCGGGGGGCTCCGAGGACCTGGAACGCCGCGTCGAGCAGGGCCGGGTGGAGCTCGTACTTCCCCCCGGCGTGGGCAGCCTCGCGCGGCAAGCGGAGGAGCGCGAACGCCTCGTCATCGCTGCGCCATAGCTCCTGGATGCCCTGGAAGGCAGGGCCATAGGACAACCCCTGGGTGGCGAGGCCGGCGTAATACGCCTTGCGGTCCAGCGCCTCGCCGGTGCGCGCCCGGATATCCGCGATGGCCCGGGGAGCCGGCGCCGCCGAGGATGCGGCGCGCAAGCGGCCCGATGCGTGTTGCACCCAGGTCGGCCCATTCGCGCCCGGATCGGCGCCTGGTCGGCTGGACACGCGGAAGCGCATCACGCCCTGCTCGACCTCTTCCAGCGACATTTGCACGACGCGGGCCTCACCCTCGCGCAGGACGAGGACCTCGTGGAAGGTCACCTCCTCGACGACGCAAGCCCTCGCATCGAGCGCCACGCGTGCTGCCGCGAGCGCCATTTCCAGGTACGCCGTGCCGGGGAGCACGACGGCCGTCTGGACCCGGTGATCCGAGAGGTAGGGCAGCTCGTCGGTGCTGAGGAGGGTCTCCCAGACATGCGCGCCGGGCTCGGAGGACAGGTGGATGGGTTCGCCGAGCAGCGGGTGCGCCTGGGCGCCGCCGGGGCGCGCGTGGTGCCTGGCCGCGTGCGCGGGGGGCTCGATCCAGTAGCGCTCGCGCTGGAACGGGTAGGTGGGCAGCGAGGCGAAGCCGCCGCCGGCTGGATAAAGCCGGGGCCATTCGACCGGGTAGCCGCGGGTGTACAGCACGCCGAGCGACTCGAGCAGCGCGGCGCGCTCGGGGCGGTCTCGGACCAGGCTGGCCACCACCGCGGTGTCCGTCGCCGGATCGCCGAGGTTGATGACCTGCTGGATGGCGGTCAGCAAGATCGGGTGCGGGCTCAGCTCGATGAACACCGTGGGGCCGCGCCCCATGATCTGCGCTACCACGTGGCCGAACCGGACCGGCTCGCGCAGGTTGCGCACCCAGTAGCTCGGCTCGAGGGCGGCCCCGTCCACCACCTCGCCGGTCACGGTGGAGTGGAACGGGACGAACCCTGCTCTGGGTCGGATCCCGGTCACGGCGGCGAGCAGATCGTCG
>JANMGF010000807.1:0-1008 GCA_031374535.1 Polyangium sp. (in: bacteria) | reverse complement strand
CCAGGCGCAGCACCGCGTCGCGATCGCCGGAGACGTGCATGCCGTCGAACAGCGCGGGTGGGCGTCGTCCCGCACCGGCAGGTCCGGGCGCTCGCCCGCGCGCCAGGCGCCCCTCGAGGAGCGCCGGCTTGACGCATCGTGCCTGACGGAAGTCGTCGGTACGGGCGACGGAGGTCGACGCTTTCCCGTATGCGATGGACGGATGTACGCCGTGAACTCGGTGGCACGTCGTGTGCCGGGCGCCGCGCCACGTGTCTTGCGTCATCGAGCTCCGCGGCGCTGCGAATGACCTGCTCCATCCGGTGGTGCAGGAGGGCCTGGCCGCGCTCCGGGGCGCCCGCTGGCCAAGGACCGGCTCTCCCGACGGGAGGACGGCTCCGTGGTGGTGGGGCTCAAGCGCGTGTGGAGCGATGGCACCGCCGCGATCGTGCTCTCGCCGGTCGAGCTCGTCGAGCGCCTCGTGGCCCTCGTCCCGCCCCCGCGCGCAAACCAGGTGATCTACCGCGGCGTCCTCGCCGGAAACGCGGCCTGGCGGCCCGAGGTCGTGCCGCCGCCGCCGCGGGAAGCGCCCGACGTCGCCGCGGCGCGTCGGGCAAAGCGGCTCACGCGGCACCCTCGCATCAACCTCGTGGATGCGCGCCCCGGGTGGGCCGAGCTGCTGAAGCGCGTGTTCGACGTCGACGGCTTCGCGTGCCCGGGCTGCGGCGGCCCGCTCGCGTTGCGGTGCATCGTGGTCAACCCGCCCGCGACGACGCGGATCCTCGCCGGCCTCGAGCGGGCGACCGGCCCGCCGGTGTCAGCTACCGCGGACGACGACCGGAGGGCGTGAGGACGCGGGACCGGGGGCGGAGCCGCGCGTCGGCGCGGGGATCCGGCGCGAAGAGCCCGCGAAGCAGGGGGCTGAAGTCCCGCGCGCGGCGTTCGACACCCCGGCACGGGGTGGGGTAGAGTCTGGAAATGGAGGGTTCATTTTTCCTATCCCCTACGCCCCCTGCAATCCGATCGACA
>JANMGF010000771.1:0-2454 GCA_031374535.1 Polyangium sp. (in: bacteria) | reverse complement strand
CTTGCGGCCCTCGATGAGCTCGAGCGCCGCGCCGCCGCCGGTCGAGATGTGGTCCATCCCCTTGGCCACGTCCTCGCCCGCCGCGCGAACGGCCGCCGCGCTGTCGCCGCCGCCGACGACCGTGAAGCCTGCGGCGCGGCTCATGATGCGAGCGATCTCGAAGGTGCCGCGCGAGAAGGCCTGCGACTCGAAGAGGCCCATGGGTCCGTTCCAGAAGACGGTCTTCGCGCGCTCGATCGCGCTGCCGAAGAGCTCGACCGTCCTCGGCCCGATGTCGAGGGCCATGGTCCCGTCGGGGATCGAATCCACGCTCGCCACATCGCCGGTGTCGGCATCGAGGCTCTTGGCCACGATGACGTCGACGGGCAGGAGCACCGAGGCCCCACGATCACGCGCCTTCTGAAGGATCGTGCGGGCGAGCGGGAGTTTGTCGTCCTCGATCTTGCTCGACGCGACCCTCTTGCCTTGCGCCGCGAGGAACGTGTTCGCCATCGCGCCGCCGATGCAAAGCGAGTCGACGCTGTTGAGAAGCGACTCGACGACGGCGATCTTGTCCGAGACCTTCGCGCCGCCGAGCACCGCGACATACGGCTTCTCGGGCCGGTCGAGCAGGCGCGCGAGCGAACGCAGCTCCTTCAGCATGAGCAGGCCCGCGCCGCGATCGCGGATCATCCGGGGAAGGGCGTGCACCGACGCGTGGGCACGATGGGCCGCGCCAAACGCGTCGTTCACGTACACGTCGCAAAGCTCGGCGAGCTGGCGCGCGAAGTTCTCGTCGTCCTTCTCCTCCTCCTCGTAAAAACGAAGGTTCTCGAGCAGGCAAACCTGGCCGGTGCGCAGGTCGTGGATGACCTTCTTCGGGGCGTCGCCGATGCAATCGTCGGGCAGGTGCACCTCGTAGCCCGTGAGCTCCGAGAGGCGCGCGCCGCAGGGCTCGAGGGAGAGGCCCTCGTGTTTGCCCGGCTTCGGCCTCCCGAGGTGCGACGCGAGGATCACCTTCGCGCCCCCCTCGACGGCGACCTTGATCGTGGGGATGGACTCGCGGATGCGCGAATCATCCGTGATCGCGCCCGTCTTCTTGTCGAGCGGGACGTTGTAGTCGACGCGGATGAAGACGCGCTTGTTGGCGAGTCCCCCGTCCTTGGCGAGGTCCTCGATCGAGCGGATGCCGGTGAGCTTCACGGATCAAACACCCTTCGCGGTGATGAGCTTCGCGAGGTCGATCATGCGGTTCGAGAAGCCCCACTCGTTGTCGTACCAGGCGAAGACCTTGGCGAAGTTGCCGCCGATGATCTGCGTGAGCGTGGTGTCGAAGCTCGACGAGTGCGGGTTGCCGATGAAGTCGCCCGAGACGAGCGGGGCCTCGACGTACTCGAGGATGCCCTTCATCGGACCCTCGGCGGCGCGCTTCATGGCCTCGTGAATCGACTCCTTCGTGAGCGGCTTCTCGGTCTCGAGCGTGAGATCCACGAGCGAGACGTCGACCGTCGGGACGCGGATCGCCTGGCCATCGAACTTGCCCTTGAGCTCCGGGATGACCTCGCTCAGCGCCTTCGCCGCGCCCGTCGACGACGGCACCATGTTCACCGCCGCCGCGCGAGCCCTGCGCAGATCACCCTTGCGGTGCGGCAGGTCGAGGATGTGCTGGTCGTTGGTGTACGAATGAATCGTGGTCATGAGGCCACGGACGAAGCCGAAGTTGTCGAGCATGAACTTCGCGACGGGCGCGAGGCAGTTCGTCGTGCACGATCCGCAGGAGACCACGGTGTGCTTCGTGGCGTCGTACTGCGCGTCGTTCACGCCCATCACGATGGTGAGATCGTGGCCCTTCGCAGGCGCGCTGATGATCACGCGCTTGGCGCCGGCGTTCTGGTGGAGCACGGCCTTCGCCTTGTCGGTGAAGAGGCCGGTGCACTCGAGGACGATGTCGACGCCGAGATCCTTCCAGGGCAGCTCTGCGGGATCCTTCTTCGCGAGGACCTGCACGCGGGTGTCGTCGAGCTGGATGTAGCCGTCCCCGTGGCCCACGCGGGCGGCGCGGAACTCCCGGTGGATGGAGTCGTACCGCAAGAGGTGCGCGAGCGTGCCGGCGTCGGTCAGATCGTTGATCGCCACGATCTCGAGATCCTTCTCGCCGCGCTCGTACAGGGCGCGCACGATGCAGCGACCGATCCGGCCAAACCCGTTGATTGCGATCCTCGTTGCCATCGGAGACTCCTGGAAAGGGGGATGTTCGGGCGCTGTACGTAGTCAGGTGGGTGTGCACGGTCAAGCGACTCGCCAGAGGAGGTCGCGCGGGGGGAGGACGGGAGTTCCGGAGGGCAAGGGGGCTCGGGGATCGGGAAGGGAGGGTGGGCCGACGGGCCAGGGGGGTTCGAAAGCGGGTGGCGAGCGAGGGGTTGCGAGCGGCGCCGGGTGTTCTGTGAGGAGGAGGGGTGTTTCCCGGGGAGAGGG
>JANMGF010000765.1:0-4161 GCA_031374535.1 Polyangium sp. (in: bacteria) | reverse complement strand
CGCCGCATCAGCCCCGAGCGCGCCGAGGCCATCGAGAAGGAGGTCGACGAGATTCTGTCGCTGTTCGATCGCGTCGATCAGAACCCGATTCTGATGCCAGTGCTCAAGCGCAAGCTCGATGAGCTCGAGGGCCTGGTGCGTGAGACCCGTGAGAAGCGGCAGCAGCGTCGGCGCCGGTGAGGAACTTTTCCCATCGCCCGTTTGATCACTCAGCGCATGGGGCCTACCATCGAGGTTTGCTGAAGGAAGACCTGCGTGTCCCTCGAGACCTACGGCCGCTACCAGCTGCTGAAGAAGCTCGCCACCGGTGGCATGGCCCAGATCTATCTGGCGCGTCAGCTGGGCGTGCAGGGGTTCGAGAAGCTGCTGGTCGTGAAGCGCATTCTGCCGCACCTCGCTGAGAACGAAGACTTCATCACCATGTTCCTCGACGAGGCCCGCATCGCGGCGCGCCTCAACCACCCGAACGTGGTGCAGATCTTCGACCTCGGGCAGCAGGACGACACCTTCTACATCGCCATGGAGTACATCCACGGCGAGGACGTTCGCAAAGTCTGGAAGCAGGCCGAGCGGCAGGGCACGGCGATTCCGATTCCGCTGATCTGCCGCATCATCATCGAGTCGTGCTCGGGCCTTGACTACGCGCACAAGAAGCCGGACCCGGCGGGGCGCCCGCTGAACATCGTCCACCGCGACATCTCGCCGCAGAACATCCTCGTCTCGTTCGAGGGCGGCGTGAAGGTGGTCGACTTCGGCATCGCCAAGGCAGCCGATCAGGCGACGGTCACCAAGTCAGGCGTGCTCAAGGGCAAGTACTCGTACATGTCGCCGGAGCAGGCGCAGGGCAAACCGGTCGACGCGCGCACCGACGTCTTCGCGCTCGGCGTGGTGTTGTACGAATTGCTCACAGGCGCGCGGCTCTTCAAGCGGGCCAACGACATTCAGACGCTCAACGCGGTGACCGAGTGTCAGGTCGAGCCGCCCTCGCACATCGACGCGCGGCTCCCGAAGGACCTCGACGCGATCGTGATGCGGGCGCTCGCCCGGGATCCCGCGGCGCGTTTCCCGACGGCGCGTGACATGGCGCTCGCGATCGAGAGCGCCCTCGACGTCGCCGCTCCGGCCGAGGTGGGCGAATGGGTGCAATGCAAGGCGCAAGGCGCGATCGCCGCCCGGGACGCCCTCGTCGCTCGTATCGAGGCGACGCCCCCGGCGAACGAGAAGGGCGACGAGCCGGTCCCGAGTGGCCCCCAGGAGCGACGGGGTCGCTTGCCCGCGCTCGCCCTCGTGCCGCTCGCCCTGTTGATCCTCCTCGGTCTGGGGTGGCGTTTGTCCACGCAACCGGGCGCCTCGTCTTCCACCCCGGGGCCCGCGGCGCCGCTCCCACGGCCGTCCGCCGCCCCGTCTCCGTCGCCCTCCCCGACCACCCTATCGCAGCCGGAGCCCTCGGCCCCCCTTGCATCGAGCTCCGCCGCACCCTCGTCGGCCCCGAGCACGAGGCGACCCTTTCCGTCGTCGCGCCCCAAGCCCGTCGCCCCCGATTTCCTCTGAGAACCCTCGACGATGCGATTCTCGCGATTCCCTGCCCTGGTCCTCACCGCTTCGGCCTTGTCGCTCTCGTCTTTGCCCCCGACGAGCGCCTCGGCGGCTCCGCCCCTCGAAGCCGAGGCGAAGGCCTCGACGCTGAAATCCCAGGGCGACGACCACATGCGCGCCAAACGGTACGAGGACGCGCTCGCCGCTTATGAAGAGGCCTTCCAGCTCTCGAAGGACCCGATCCTGCATTACAACCGCGGCCGTGCGTGGCAATTCCTCGCGCGTTATCCGGACGCGCTCGTGGCGCTCCGGTTGTTCGAGGCCGAGGCCCCCGCGACCGCACGCGCCCGCGTCCCCACGTTCCCCGACCTCCTCGCCGAGGTGAAGACCAAGGTCGCGACGCTGCACATCGACCTCGCGGTGCCGGGCGCGCGTGTGCTGCTCGGCAAGCGGCAGATCGGCGTCACCCCCTTCGAAAAGCCGACGATCGCGGTCAATGCCGGCCCGAGCACGCTCGAGGTCGTCGCCGAGGGTTATCTCCCCTTCACGCAGGACGTGGATTTGAAGGGGGACGAGGCGCTCACCGAGATTGCGGTGACCCTCGTGCCGAAGAGCCAGATCGGGGTTCTCGTCGTCAAGAGCCGCGTCGCGGGCGCGCACGCCGAGGTCGATGGAAAACCTATCGGCGTCGTGCCCGCGGAGGCCCCTCTGCGCGCGGGAAAACACGCCCTCGTGGTCACGTACGAAGGGTACGACCCGGCGCGCACGCAGGTGGTCGTGGACGCGGGCAAACGCAAAGAAATCGAGCTTGATCCGCTCACGCGTACGCCGATCTACAAGAAATGGTGGTTCTGGACCGCGATCGGCACCGTGGCGGCGGGCGCGGTGCTCACGGTGGTGCTCGTGACGACGGAAGGGCCGCCGCCGACGGGCACTTTCACGCCGGGGCAGGTGCGCTTCTAGCTTCGCGCGCCTCTCCCGGATCGGGATGCCTCCGGGCAACGTGGGCTGGGCCGTGGGCACGAATGGCTCGACGAAGATCCAGGTGGTCCGCGTCCGCGCTTGCCCGTGAGCCGTGGAACCATGATATTCGTCGGCTCGATGGCTGCCGCATCGAAGGCGCTCCTGGTCGGTCGCTACCGTGTCCACGACGAGATCGCCGCGGGGGGGATGGCCACCGTGCACCTCGGCCGCCTCCTCGGGGACGCCGGGTTTTCCCGCACCGTGGCGATCAAGCGCCTGCATCCCTTTCACGCGCAGGCGCCGGACGTCGTGGCCATGTTCACGGACGAGGCGCGCATCGCGTCGCGCATCCACCACCCCAACGTGGTCACCACGCTCGACGTGGTCTCCGAAAACGGCGAGGTCTTCCTCGTCATGGAGTACGTCCATGGCGAGCCGCTCTCGCGGATGATCATCAACGCGAGCAAACGCAAACAGCTGATCCCGCCGCGAATCGTGGTCGCGGTGCTCTCCAGCGTGCTCCACGGATTACACGCCGCGCACGAGGCCAAGGACTCGCTCGGACGGCCGCTCGGCGTCGTGCATCGGGACGTCTCGCCGCAAAACGTGATGGTGGGGATCGACGGCGTCGCGCGCGTGCTCGACTTCGGTGTGGCGCGCGCGGCAGGCCGGGCGCACATCACGACCGACGGCTCCGTGAAAGGAAAGCTCGGGTATATGTCGCCCGAGCAGCTTCGCGGCGAGGAGCTCGATCGGCGCTCGGACGTGTACGCCGCGGGCGTGGTGCTCTGGGAGGCGCTCACCTGCAAACGGCTCTACGGCGGCTCGAAAGACGCCGCGCCGATGCGTTATGCGGACGGGGCGGTCGAGCCGCCGAGCAAACGTGTGCCCGATCTGCCGCAGTCCTTCGACGAGATCACGCTGCGCGCGATGCGCTGGAAGCCCGAAGAGCGGTTCTCCACGGCGCGCGAGATGGCCGAGGCGCTCGAGGCGACCGGGGCCATCGCGAGCCCCGCGGAGGTGGCGGACTGGGTCGAGGATCTCGCGGGAGAGACGCTCGCCGAACGCGGACGCCTCCTCGAAGCTCTCGAGACCGAGGAGCGCCGCAGCTCACTCCACATCGAGCGTCCCGGCGCTGCGGAGGCCGAGGCCCTGCTGGACGAAGTTACGATCCCGAAACATCAACCCGCGCCCATCGCGGACGGGACCCGCAGGATGTCGCCCGCGGAGCTCCTGGCCGCGGCCACGCCTGCCCGCGCGCCCGCCCTCACGCCTGCACCCGCGCCCGCGTCGCGCCCGCAGATGGGCACCATCCCGATGGCTGAACCCGTCGAGCCGCTGCAGGCAGCCGTCGAGCCACCCATCGAGCCACCTCATCCGTTCGAGCAAACCGGCGAGCTGACGATCCTGGTCGAGCGCAAGCGCCCCGTCGTCGTGAAGCCGATTTCGCCCGCCCGGCCTTGGTGGCACACGGTCTTGCTGGGGATCGCGCTCATCGCGCTGACCGCGGCCTTCGCGGTGGTGCTTTCATACTTGATTTGACGGGGATCCGACCTGGCAATCCTTGCGACGGGCCGGCGGATCCGAGATCTGGTAACGTCCCGCCAAATGGCCGAAGCGCCTCCCCGCCCCGAAGGCGAGCGCCCTCGATCCCTCGCACGC
>JANMGF010000748.1:0-28650 GCA_031374535.1 Polyangium sp. (in: bacteria) | reverse complement strand
CGGTGTTTTTCGGCTCCTCCCGCACGAGGAGAAGGGCCCGGTCCGGTGACTCGGGATCCAGCAGGACGTGCGTCGGCGAGAGGGTTTCGCGTTGCTCGGAGAGGTAGATCGACCAGCGCGTGTCGTCCGACGCGACAGGCTTCAGGTCGTCCGGGCGCCAGCCGAGCACCGCCTCGCAGAAGGGACCGAGCCGCGGAAGGGCCACGTCACCGGTCTCTCCCCAGCGCTCGGCGATCGCCTCGCGGAGATCACGAGGTTTGTCCGTCAGGAGCGCCAGGAGGGCGTTTTGCGCGGGGATGACGTCGGCGTTCGCGTACGCCTGGGCCGCGACAAGCGCGGGGGGCGAAACGACGATGCCGACGCGGTGACCCACGAGAAGGTCAAGCCAGGTCTTGTGCGCCTGGAGCTCGCCGCTCTTCGCGGCGGCGGTGATATTGTCAGCCATCAGCGTGTCAGCCTGTTTTGGGCCAGAGGTAAACGAGACCGAGCGGATCAAGCCGGCGCGCTCGGACCTGATAGGCCCGGTCGATGCGCTGCGGCTCGGATTCGATCTCGGCATCGATGGTGCGCAGGCGCTTCTCCCAGAAAGCGCGCTCCATCGCGACTTGACGTCGGGCGGGATCGTTGAACGGAAGCTCCTGCTGGGGCGTGTCGTGGTGGGTCCGGATGCGCACGCGCTGGGCCTCGAGCACCTTGCGGATGTCCGCCGCCTCTTTCGCCGCGCGCTTGCCGAGCTCCTCCTCCGCGCGTTTGCCCGCGGACTCACCGCGCTGGATCAAGAGCGGGAGGAGTTCCTCGACGTCGCGCTCGGCGGCGGCGGCCAGGTCCTTTCGAAGGCTCGCATGCGGCGGCTCTCCACGTGCGAGCCCGTCGTCCATCTGCCGCAGGATCGCCTCGTGATGATCGAGCCCCATGGCGCGAAGCTTGGCTTTACGCACCACGGGGGCAGTCCACGGAGCAGCGACCAGAATGACCTCTTCGTGCAGGCGGGAGGCGTGCTCGCCGTACAGGCCCAGACGCCCGAGCAGGATGACCTTCGGCTCTGCCTCCTCGACGAGAACAGCCGTTGCGCGTGAAAGATCCTGGTGAAGGAACCCCTGCGAACGAAACCGCCCGAGGAGGCGCTGCACGATCCGATGCTCGAGGTGCAGGTGGACGACTTCGGCGTCGAGCGTCCCGGTATCCGCGAAAACTACGGGGCGCAGCTTCGCCTCGCGTCGCCATGCGCGGATGTCGACGTCGCGTGGTTTGTCCGGCGCGCGCAGCGCATCGAGGAGCTCGGCCCAGCCCGGGTCGGCGCCGGGCAGCCGATCCAGGGCCGGAAAAACGAATGCACCGGCCGGCACCGGTTTGTCCGAAGGGAGGCGATCCCGCGATGGATCGAGGGCACGAAGCGGCTCGGCGCCGACCAACCGGAGCGCCTCGGAGAGGGCGCGTTCGAGATCTCCGCTACGAAGCCCGAGATGCACGCGCGATTCTTCGAGGAGCGAACGAAGCGTGGCGAGCTGCTTCTCGAGAGGTGCGCGCCGCTCGCGCGAGGCTTCGAGCTCGTCAGGCGCGGGTGTACCCTTCACCGCGCCGATCGACCCACAAAGCGCCGCGGCCTGCGGCAAGGGGATGCCTCGCGAAAGCAACCGCAAAAGCTCCCCCTCGACGACCGCTCCCAGGCTGCCGAGCTCCTTCTGGATCGTATTCGTCTTCTCGACGAGGACCTCGAGCACGCGATCCTCGGCGCGCTGGGCGAACAGAAAGTAGTGGCAATAGACCACCTCTTCGCGCTGGAGCTTGCGATCGATGCGCCCGTTGCGCTGCTCCATGCGGCTCGGATTCCAGGGTACGTCGAAGTGGAACAGGTCCGCGCAGTGGCTCTGAAGGTTGACGCCTTCCCGCGCGGCATCGGTGGCAATCAGGACGCGCACGGGGTGCTTGGCCGGGTCGCCGTTGAACGCCTTCTTGATGGCCTCGCGCTTCTCATCGTTGGTGATCTGGCCATGGAACACCTCGATGCGCTCGTCGCTACGGTCGGTGAAGGCGAGCGCAGCCTGGAGCTGCTCTTCCAGGTAGCGCTTGGTGTCAGCGTACTCGGTGAAGATCAAGACGCGTGCGGCATGCTCACGTCCCTTGCATCGGTCGAGCCACCGGGCGGGTTTGGCAGGCTGGACCCCGCGGGCGGGGAGGTCGGGGCAGAGGTTGTCGCGGATCCACGCAACCAGCCGCTCGATCCGCGCATCAGGCACGCTCGCATGGGCCTCGGCGACATCGATCATGCGGTCGAGCAGCGCGAGCTCATCGGCCTCCGTGGCCTCGCTGGAAGCGCGCGTCGCGGCCTCGATCTGCGCACGCTCCTCGCGTCGCAGCTCGGCCTCGCTGACGCTAGCGCGCTCGTCATCGGCGCCCGGCGCCTCGCGCAGAAGCTCGAGCTGCTCCTCGGTGAGAACCGGGGGGGCCGGTACGCTCTTCTCCTTCTGCTTCTTTTCGCGTGCTTTGCGGAGCGTCTCGCGGTGGGTGATCAGCGTGCAGCGAAGCGCCTCAATGGAGGAGAGCAGCCGCTTCTGAAGCGAGATATCCAGGAGACCCGCTGCCGCCTGTGCGCTCCGCGACGCCCGCTCGAGCCGTCGCGTGCGCATCGCGCGGTACTGCTCGAGCATGCGTGACAGCACGAGCTCGGGCGCGCTGTCGGGCAGCCCCTGGATCGTGATCTGTTTGACCTCGCGCCGCGGGAACGCGACCTTCACCTCGCGCAGGTCCGACTTCAGCCGACGCACCATCACCGGCTCGAGCTGCCGCTGCGGCTCTTCAAGCGGGATCCCGCGCGTGAACCGCTGCGGGTCGAGCACCTCGAGCAAGGCCGTGAAGCTGTTGGAGTGCCCGTTGTGGGGCGTCGCCGAGAGGAAGAGCCGGTGCTCGAAGAGCTCCGCCAGTTCGCGCACCGCGCCGGTGAGCTTCGAGTCGATCGCGTACTTCGCGCCGCTCGCCGGGGCTGCATTGTGCGCCTCGTCGAGGATCATCATCGAGGCCCCGCCGTCCTTCTCAAGACAGGAGCGCAGTGGCGCGACGTACGCCTCGTCGCGGACCAAGGCGTGCGAGATGATGAACAGGTTGTGGGTCAGCCAGGGGTTGACCGAGTAGCCACGCTCCCGGCGCTTGGTCGTGACGAACTCACGGTCGTACACCACGAAGGACAGTCCGAACCGAGTCTCCAGCTCCTCACGCCACTGGAGGACCACCGACGGCGGTGCCACGACGACGACGCGACGCACGCGCTGACGCATCAGCAGCTCACGGAGGATAAGCCCGGCCTCGATGGTCTTCCCGAGCCCGACGTCGTCGGCGATGAAGAGGTTCACCCGTGGGAGGAGCAGCGCCTTGCGAAGAGGCTCGAGCTGGTAGGCGTGAAGCTCGATGCCGGCACGATGCGGCGCCTGAAAGAGCCGCGGTCGTGTGGAGGTGACGCAGTTCCATCGCTGCGCGTGGAGGTAGGCGGCGAACGTGCGAGGTTCATCAAGCCCACGCGCCGCGACGTCGCGCCTGCTCGCGGCGTCGACGATCTGGGCATCGACCTCGCTCTGCCAGAGCACGGAAAGGCGCGCGCCCTGCGCGTCCTCGTCGAGGCACGAGAGGTGAACGACAGCGTCCTCGTCGGGCGCGTCCTGCGCGACCTGGTCGACGAGGTACAGGCGCGAACGCACGCGGACGAAGTTGCCCTGCTGGGGAGGAAGGGACACGGAGCGGATACTACGGGGGCGGACGGGGAAGGGGAAGGCGGCGATGCGTACCACGACGGGCTAGCCCCGCGGCCTCGGTAAGCTTGATCTAGCGGTCGTCGCGGGGTGCCGTAGCGAAAAAACTTTCCTGCACGAACTTGCTCGCCTCATCCACGTGTCGCTCGCGCACGCCGTCGCCCCCATCGAGGTCAGCGATCGTCCGCGCCACGCGCAGCACCTTGGGCCAGTCACTCGACGACACCCCGCGCCGCTCGGCGAAGAGCCGAAGCCCACGCTCACCCCCCGCCTCGCTCTCAGGCCTCCGCGCTGCCCGAGCCGCGCGCGCCGCCGCGACCCGCCTCCTCACCACCTCGCTGCTCTCGGGCCTGGCCGTGTCGAAAGTTGGCGGCAAGACCACGTGCATCTCGAAAAGCAAGTCGAACAGCGAGCGCAGCCGCCGCTCGTAACGCTCGATCACCGCGGGCATACACTTGCAAGATCGTCCCGGATCGCCTCGGAGCCCGCACGGGCACGCGTAAGACCCGCCGACGAGCAGAGGCCGCGCTGGAAAACCGGAGCTCTCGCCCTTGGCGAGTGCGGCGCCCAGGGCAGCGAGCTGGGAGCTACGGAACTCGAGCAGCTCGTCGAGGAACAGCACGCCTCCATGCGCGAGCGAGACCTCCCCGGGACGCACCCTCCAGGGACGGGCGGGGTCATTCCCGCCGAGGAGCTTCTCGAGGGTCGCGCCCCGGTAATTCGGCACGCGGAATGGGCGGCTCGCGAGAAGCCCCTGCTCGGCTTCGAGTAATCCAGCGACGGAATGAATGCTCGTCACCTCGAACGCCTCGTCCGCCGTCATCGCGGGCAGGAACGCGGGGAGCCTCAAAGCCAGCGATGCATGCCCCAGTCCTCCTGTAATCAGGATTGGATGCTCGCCCGCCGCGGCGATCTCGATGGCGCGCCGTACGGACGACGGAAACCACGGCTTATCAGCGAAATCCAATTCGTCGTATCGCTTCGAGCGAGAGGGCCTCGCGCGGCGGAGCACACGCGAGCCGCGCACGAAGTCGTGCACGTCGCGAATGTGGTCCACGACCCGCACTTCGAGCCCCGCGTGTGCCGCCTCCGGCGCGTCGACACGCGGCACGATCGCATGCTGAATGCCGTGGGCCGCAGCACCCCTCAGCGCTGGCAGGACACCGCGTACATGCCGCAACTTTCCCGAGACGGAGAGTTCGCCGAGAGCGACCGTCGGCGGCAGGGATGCCTGCTCGAGCGCGAGCAGAAAGGCCATGGCGATCGCGAGGTCGAGCGAGCCATCGTTTGGAGCTCCGGCAGGCGAGACATCGACGTCGATCGTTCCGCAGCTCTCGCGCCTGCGGATGGGATCGAGGGCACCGATAACGTTCCTGCTCGTGCTTGGAACGTCCTCTTTTCGGAGACCCGTGATGCGGAGGCCGTGGTCCGAGCCCCGATCGATGGTGGCGGTGACGCGTACGAGGGACGCGGACAAATGCGAAAGTGCGACGGAGAAAACTTCCCCTGCCCCGACAAATCCGATCACAGCGGGACCCGGAGCTGCACCCGATCGAATCGTACCCGGCCGGGAAGAGCGCCCTCCGACGCATCCTCTGCGGTGGTCGTCGTGGTGAGCACGACAATGCCGGCAGCCTCGAGCCGAAGCAGCGCGGGCATGAGCGTCCCCGAAAAAGAGGCTTCGGGAAGCCGATCACGAAGGCGCGCGATCGACACGAACCCGTCACGGTCGGGGTGCATGCGCGAAAGCGCCAGATGCACGAGCCCCTCGGCGTAAGCGTCATCCCCGAGCTTCCGGAGCGCCTCCGCGTAGTTCGCGATGTAGATTGCCGCGCCCTGATAGACGGGCGGGACACGCATGATGTCGATCAATAGCTGCTCGCCGCGCTCGTCCCGCGCTACGGCGCCAGCCGACACCTGGGTGCTCCTCGCGGCTCGCGGAGGCGGCAGCGGCGGGAGCCGATCCGATAGACGGGCCCCTCGAAGCCATGCGCGCAGCCGCATACCCCATTCGCCGGCGATGGCGCGCAGCCGGAGCCACGGCGACGGGTGATCTACGATCGTGTCGCGGGGCGACTCGGCCATGCTCACCCGCATCCCGCTCGCCGGGGGCAACGCGGGGCGATCCATGACGGTGGTCGCGGCTTCGTCATCGTCCACTCTGGGTGCGGTGCTCATGAACGCCAGGGGCTCCTCACGGTGCGCTGCACGTCCGGTCTTCCCTGCACGTCTCTCCGCTCGGACAATCCTCGTCGGCGAGGCAGGCGATGCACGCGGACACGGAATCATCGCTGCACACGCCCGTCGAGCAGTCCGTCCTCGGCTCCGCGTTGATGGGCGTACACACCGAGTCTTTGCATGTCCACGCGTGGCACTCAGCGCCGGGGCCGCAATCTTCGGTCTGTTCACACCGCGTGCAATCGGGAAGCTCGGGAGGACAGGCCGGATGGGCCTCCTCGATGCTTAGCGTTTGCCGGCAGCTTGTCGCGAGGAGGAGGACCGCCACGAGCGCGAGGATTGACGATACCTGGCTGAACCTCACGGATTCTCCTTTTTGGATCGCGACCTCGGCCGGTTGTGCATGCCCATATACGTCGTGATATTGAACGCGAGCCGCGTCAGCTCCTCGACCGCAGCGCTCCGCTCGTCTTTCGTGAGCGCAACCCCTTCGAACGTCTGCCGGCGATCCCTCTGGGCTGGGACAACATGGTCCGTGTTGCCGTAGATGCGCCCGTCACAACCGAGCACGACGCCGGAAAGCGACGCGAGCGGTTTGGAGCGGAGCTCCGCCACCTCGCTCGGGGCCAGGGCCCAGCCAAGAAATCGTGCTCGACCTTGCGTCTTCCCGGGCGACAGCTCGGCCACGCTTACGAATAACGTACCGTCGGCGGCAAGCGTGAATTCGGTAGGCATTCTTTCGCTCATGGATTCCTCTCCAGGGGATAAATTCGGTTCGACGAGCAAAGCGCGCGCAACCGGGCCGCCGGACCCCGTCCTCTCTTCGAGGACCCTGGCCGCTACGTCGGAGTCCAAACGGCCCGGCTGCGTGCGGTACTGCTCGATCGTTCGTTAGCGGATCACGTGCACGCGCTCGCCCACAAGCCGAAGCTCACGTGATCCGGCTACAATTGATCGTCGAGGGCTCGTCACCCCCGGGCGGATGCTGCGTGCGACCTCGTCGCAGCAGCCGCCCGCGAGCGGCGATGCTTGTATTACTTCGTTCCGAGCGCGATCATGGCCTGACGCGTGTACGAATCGCGCTGCTCCGCCAGTCGGCTCCCGGGATACTTCATGGCGTGCTCGCGCAGCAATGCTAACGCGCGCTCTGGGTACTTTCGGACGAGAAGCGCAGCCGCCTGTTGCAGCATGTTTCGCTCGGCCTCGCGCGAGTCCTCGATTTTCTGCTGCGCCATCCGTCGCGGGACGGCCTGACGACGGGACGGCGCCAATGGCCGCGACGTCGCGACCGGAGGCGCTGGCGGTTTGTTGTGGGCCTCGAGTTGCAATCGGCTCTGCGCGACAGAATCGCGAGAGAGGAATCCGTCGAGGTGAATTGCTGAAGCGACCACGGGCCCGATGGGCGCAGGCAACACGATGTGCGGCACGAACGGCAGCAGGAATGGCAGGGCGACAAGGGCGGGCGCGGTTTGTTTCGCCAGACGTCGCCACCGAGTTCGCGCGGACGGCTTCGCGTGCGGCGCTGTCCCTGGCCCAGCAATGATACCGAGGAGCTGCTCGACGTACCTCCACACACGGCCCCTGGCGAACAGGAACAATGCCACAATGGCGATCGTGGCGGCGTCGAGCGCATCGAGGTCGTCCTTCTCGCCGTGGAGACGCTCGTAGTGCTCGCGAAATTCGGCCCGACCACGGCTCAACGCGCTCCGCACCGAGACCTCGTTCGCCCCGGTTTCGGCGGCGATCGTCGAGGTCGTCTTTCCCTCGATGTACACGCCCATGAAGGCCGCCCGGTTGGGTCCATCCACCATGGCGTCGATCGCCTTCGTGATGAGTTGTGCCTTGATCAAGCGCTGCTCGAGCGCCCGTTCGTCGGCGAGGCACGACACGATATCCTCGGGAAGGAGCTTTGCGTTGATCTGGCGGCGCCGATAATTCAAAAGCTGGTTGTTCGCGACCGCGAGGAGCCACGCGCGAGCCTCACCGGCGGGCACCGGGATTTCGCTCATGTGCTGCCAGGCGGCGATGAAAACGAGCTGCGCGACGTCGACGGCATCACGCGCGGGAACGGCTTTCCGTAACAACCAGGCCAAGACCGCGTCGAAGTGGGCGCGGTACAGGCCCGTAAAGGCCGCATGCTCCGGTTGGTCCTGAGACGTCACACCCCCCTTATGTCGCGAGGGGTGGTTTTTGTGGCACGGCGGCGAAGATTTTTTACGGCTGGCAGCAGAACGTGATCGGACGCACCGGAACAACCGTTCCTTCGAGCTCCCCACCACCGGCGGCGCAGGTTCCCGGGTGGTAGGTGACGTTGGAAACGGACTTGCTGCCGAGGGGTTGGCCCTTGAGGACGATGTCGTGGCAGGAGGGCCCCTCCGATGCTGCGGTGACCCCCTGGATCACAGGATCCGTGCACATCCCGTCCTTGAAGACGGAGACCGTCGCCGTGCACACTCCATCGATTGGCGCGCCACACGTGCAGGCCGTGCAGGTCCGCTGATCGTCGTACCCTTCGTAAAACACGAACTTCTTCGTGTAGGATTGCCCTGGGCACGTGACGTCACCCCGAGCGCGGATGCACTGGCGGAACCCGGCCTCGGGGTCCGCGGCGGGCACGCAGATCTCGCCGGGATCCTGACATCCTGCGAGCGGCGGGTTCGTGTAGCCCTGGCAGGAGATCGCGGCGAGTCCCCACGATACGCCCGAGAAGTGCTTCACCTTCGGCACCTGCGGCAGGTCGGGTTCGCATTTTTCGTCGAGCTTGGTGAGTGCTCCAAGCATGAGCGACTGGACGCACGGAACGCCGCTCCCCGGAGGGCACTGCGCCTGCGCAGGGATGGGGTTCGCTGCCGTGCACGAGCCGTCCCAGTCGGGAGGCGGATCGAACGAGGTGCCCACTGCCCCGGAGTAGCAAATACCGGCGTGCGCCGTGAACGTCTCCGGCAGTCCGCACGAGCCCGTGGAGGGCTTGCAGTTGCAGGGTTCGCAGTCGTCCGCCGGGATGAGCAGGTCGGCGTGCAACAGGTCTTGCAGCACGGGGGCCCGGTCCGGGCATTCTGGAATCTGGTTGGGAGCGCCAAACCAGAAGAGCATCGGCAGGTCGAAATCCGGATGGTTGAGCGGAGCGCAGTCGCCGCTACAACTTGGACCGGCGTCCTCCTCGGACGCATCGGGCGAGTCTCCGTCATCGCCGGCATCTGCCTCGCCGGCATCTGCGCCTGCGTCCTCGAAGGGCCTCTCGATGACGATCTCCGTGATGTAACAACCACCTGCCCCAGACACAGCAACCGTGGGCAGCAGTATCGATAATGCAATCCGAGTGGTTCGGCAGGGCATGGCGACAGTTACCACGTATGACTTTGGCACCGCAAGAGCGATCAGAACGGCTTCACGACCAGCAGCGTCCCCGTCACCAGAACCGGATCGGCGGCCCACGTGATGCGCCCGCCATCAACGAGAATCGCCTCCGTAATGGGAATGGCAACGTCGAGTTGAGCCCTGCCGACCAGGCCACGCCATCGTGGCGACTCGTAGGCGACCCTGAATCCAGGCGCAAGAAAGGGCGCCCTCGTTGCGCGTAGCCGGATGTTGTCCTGCGCTCCGAAATAGTGTGCTCCGGCGGCAAGCGCTACGCATACGGAGAATGGGCGAAACCCGCACCCGTAGAATCCGCCTGTCCACAACGAAACACCTACCGGAATGGCGTCCGTGCTACCGCGCACGTCGACAAGGCCGCGCACCTCGACGCCGAAGGTCCACAGCCCCGCCCGTACCCCTCCTCCGACCGTCGCTCCCAGCGCCACCGGACCAGGCGTGGCAAGACCCGCCAGAGAGAAGCCGGCGAAGACCTCGCCGCGCACGGTGGGCCCCTGGACTGGAGCCGCCGCCCTGGGTGAAGGGCTTGGGGGCGGAGGCGGTGAGGGCGGAGATGGAGGCAGAGGCGGCGGAGGCGGCGCGGGGGCAGAGGGTGCGGGCGTCGCGTCCTCCCTCATCGGCAGATCGATCAGGATCGGCTCCACGATCGACCCGACGACGAAGTCGACATCCTTGAAAATATCGGTGCAGCGGCTGATCGGGGACTCCAGGGTCCGCGTTCGGCTGTTCTCGCCCTTCGTCGTCACGAACGTCGCGCGAAACCCACGCCCCGCCCGCTCGATCCGGACCTCGAGCGTCCTCGACTCGTTCGCATCGAAGGGATCCCGGCCGATACGCTCGATGATCGAGTTGCGAAGCTCTCGTTCGTCGGGACACTCCTTCGGCGCCTCGTAGACGAGCTTGTGGGGAATGACGACCGTCGCCCACGCGCGAGGCGCGAGGAGGCCAATCACCGCCCCGGTCGTGATCGCCCAAGCCCATCGGCGCATGCCGGATCCCATGGGCGCGGACGGTTACCAGGACAGGCCGGTGCTGCGCAAGAGGCGGCAGCGAGGAAAAACCGACGGGTTCGTCCGGGGACGCACGCACGAGCCCCTGACTCCGGGGCTCCAGTTGTTCATCCGAGCGTGGTGTCGCGAGAAAATAGGCGGAGGAGAGGCGCCCACGAGGTGCGGCTATCCTATTGGATTTGGGGTTACTCGGTCCCGTCTCCCGGTGCTGCCGGGTGGGTGCTCACGAGTCGTTGTTTGCACGGAGCATGGGCGCATCCTCCTGGACAAACACTTGCACCAAGGAAACCTCGATGTCCAGGAAAATGTGTCGCCGCGCGTGACATACGTTTTACCCCGTGCGCAGGGACACACCCCAGCCAGTTCCAGTGTTCCAGAACACGGGACCTCTGCCGTGCCGCGAGGTCTACTTCTGGCAAACCCCGTCCACGCAGAGATCCTCGACGCATTCTTGAGGAAAGGAGCAAGGTTCGCCCGCGTCTTTCCTGCAACGATTCGTCACGCAACGGTAGCTGGCACATTCGACGGGGTTCAAGCAGACCTCGCCGGGGCGGAGCAGGCAAGTCCCGGAGCCGTCGCAAACATTTTCGCCGGCGCACAGGGGATCGAAGTCCTGTGTGTATTTCGGTATCGGCACGCAATCGCCATCGGCCGTTTTGCAGAACGCGCAGGGTTCGTCACAATTCGCGACGCAGCAGGTTCCATCGACGCAGAAGCCGCTCTGACAGTCATCCGCGGTCATGCATGGCGTGCCACGACAATCCTTGCAGGGGCCTCCGCCTCCACAATCGACACCCGTCTCCCATCCGTTCTGAATTCCGTCGTCGCATCGAGAACAGACATGATCCCGGCACTGCCCCGCCGGGCAGTCTTCGTATTCGACACAACCCACGCAGACCGACACGGGATCTTCGCTGCACACGCCCGTCGCACACTTCGTGCGAGCCGGCGCGTTGACCGGCGTGCACGCGTTGTCTTTACAGGTCCACGAGTGGCAATCATCCGCCGCACCGCAATCCTGGGGGGCGGAGCACAGCTTGCATGCCGGCAGCTCGGGCGGACAGATCAGGGTCGCTTCCTCGATCCCCAGGAGTTGACGGCAGCTCGTGAGCGCCAGGATGCACAGGCCAACGACGCAATAGCGGTGAATCTTCCTTGCTTCCATGCTTCAGCTACAGGTCCAGTTCACACACGAGCCACTGATACATTCCGTGCCCTTGACGCAGGGATAACCTGTCATCGTCTTGCACTGCAAGCCAGTACAGGCCAAGCCAATCCCGACGCAGCTATCGTCCTTCTGGTTCTTGGGCACGGCGACGCAGGTACCGGTCGTGGCATCGCATTGTTGACAGATACCGGCACAATCTCCCGTGCAGCAGACCCGGGCAGGGAACCCGTTGGTGAACACGCAGTGGCCGCTGGCGCAGTCGTTATCCTCGTCGCAGGACGTCGACTTACATTGGCCGCACGATCCGCCACAGATTTCGTCACCATTTTGCTGGTAGTCCCCGCATTTCACGCAAACAGCGTCATCGCACCGATGCGTCGCGGGACAGTCGAGATCCTTGACGCACTGGACGCATGTCCCACTTTCGGAGCACTTACCGATGAGACCACTGTCCATGATGCAGTTCGTGCCAATTTTCGCGGCGCGGAGGGGCGTGGTGCCGACGCAGACCCACTCGAAGCATGCGTCGTAACTCCACGGCTTGTCCCCCGGTTCGGCCACGATGACTACCTCGCCCGTGCCATTGCACACCGGACTTTGGCAGTCCCCGGGGACGTCGCCAACGAAGACTGGCGAACCGGCGCCATAGTTTTTCGCGAGGCACTGGTTGTTTTCACAGGCCCATAAACGGCATTCCGTGGTCGAACCGCAGTCCGCGGGTACGTCACATGACCCGCAGACGCCCGACGCACACTCGCCGCCCGCGCACGAGCTGCCATCCGGCTTCGGCCACGACACGACCTCCCCACCGAGACAGCGCTCCTCCGTGCACGCGTTCCCATCTTCCGGCGCCGTCTGGTAGTCGTCGGCCTCGATCACGCACATGCCGTCCTGGCACTCGCTCCGTGTACACGGCAGCCCGTCGTTGCACTGGCTCGCCTTCTCGCACGGGACTGCGCAGCGCCCTTCCTGGCAGGCACCTTGCAGCTTGCCGACGAAGCACGGGTGTCCGTCGCCGAGGTAGTCGTTCACCGCCACGCCGGCCTCACACTCGTCGAGCGTGCAAGGATCGCCGTCGTCCTTCGGGCAGTTCGGTGAGCCGCCGGTGCATGCGGAGAACATGGTCGCGATGCCGATCGTGATCGCTCCTGCGAGCGCGCGCATCCAAGCCGCTCGTCCGCGCGCTGCCTTCGAAGGCCGTTGCTGCGTTGGCGAAGTGCAGACGTCATCGGCGACGGCCATACAGATTCTCCTTCGGTGGTGAAGTAGACGAGGGGGCGCCGACAGGCGAAGCAGACACCGCGCGACGTGGTGGCGCAAGGACCGTACGCGCCTGGTTTGCGGTGGCCTCGACACGTGCAGGCGTATCCATCGCGGACGATGTCGTGCTCACGACGGGTGCCGCGTTCACCGTGATTGGCGGGCTCGCTGCGGTGTTGAACTGCTTCTCGAGCGGTAGCGAAGTCCGTGCCTCCGGCGTCTCTGACGAGGAGTTCGAGGTCGCCGTCGTCT
The DNA here is from genome assembly GCA_031374535.1 of Polyangium sp. (in: bacteria). Lineage (GTDB taxonomy): Bacteria > Myxococcota_A > Polyangia > Polyangiales > Polyangiaceae > Polyangium. Next base: position 15,667 of record JANMGF010000748.1, on the reverse strand, counting down.
CACGACCGAGTCGCATGCCAACGAGGATCCCTCCGAGTGCGACCGCGGCGACGAGTGCGACGACGAGCGCACGCCGGTCCTTGTTCGGTGCCGGAGCAGCGCTTTCCACCGCAGCGCTCGCAGAGCGCGCCGCGTCCTCGACGAGCTGCGGGAGCGGGGCCGTCGTGACGACGAGCTGCGGCACCGGTGCCGTACGCTGCTCATCGGACGACATCGCTGTGCGCACGCTCGCCTCCGCTTCGCCGAGCACTCTGGCAACGCGCCTCGCGTACAGGCTCGCGTGCTCCGATCCGAACTGCACGAGCGCAGCGGCGAGCGCGGCGACGCTTGGAAAGCGCGCTGCTTGATCCTTGTAGAGGCACCGGAGCAACACTGCTTCGAGCGCCTCGGGAAGATCCGCTCGCAGCACGCGGGGACGCATCGGGGCGCGCAGCAGAACCGCATGCATCATCGCCTGGATCGAGTCGACATCATCGTGGTGGAAGGGCGTCGCCGACGTCAGCAGATGGAACAACGTCGCACCAAGCGCCCACACATCGGTGCGTGGATCCACCTGGTTCGTCGCTGCAAACTGCTCCGGTGCCATGTAGGGCGCCGAGCCCATCGGCTGCGAAGCATCCATCTTCGCCGTGCTCGCGTTGGCCCACTTCGCGATGCCGAAGTCGAGCACCTTGACGCATGGTGAGCCGTCGGCTCCACGCGTGAGGAAGAGGTTCGCGGGCTTGATGTCGCGGTGCACGATCCCGATCGAGTGTGCCTCTGCAATCGCCTCGCACGCCTGGAGGATCGCGTCCACGGCCTCGCCCACGGGCAGCGGGCCGCGCTCGCGCAGTACGTGCGAGAGATCGTTCCCGTCGAGGTGCTCGAGCACCATGTACGGCGTGCCATCCTCGAGCGCGGCGACATCGAGAACGCGCGCGACGTGCTGACTTCGAAGGCGCACTGCCGCCCGCGCTTCGCGCACGAACCGCGTCAGGTCCGCCGGACTTCCGCTTCCGAGCATGAACTTGATCGCGACGAGCTCGTCGAGCGCGAGGTGTCGTGCTGCCACGACCACGCCCATGCCCCCCGCGCCGAGCACACGCTCCACGCGGTACTTGTCGAGAAGGAGCTGCCCGGGTTGGAAGGTTTGCTGCATGCGATCTCCGACAGCTCGCTCGTCAGAACACGCCAGCGAACGTGAGCCCCGCGCCCTGCGGCGACGCGTGAGGCACGACGATCCAGGCACGCGTTGGTTTGTCTGAGGATTTGGGAGCCCCTGCGAGGAGAAACAGCGTGACGCCCGTCGCGAGAACGACGCCCCCCGCGATTGACACGACGGTCGCGGTATCGGCGTACATGATCGACTCATTCCGAAGCGTTACACCTTTCGCGTAACACTTGTTCGGATCGTCCGGCAGGCAATACTGCTTCGATTCGTCGTCCGTTTGGGCCGCTGCAATGGCCAGGCCTCCCGCCACGGCGAGTGCGGCGAGGCCCGCGCCACCCACCACGATTCCCGCGACACGCTGAGCGGTTTTTCCCGGCGGGGGTGGATGCCGAACCTCACCCAGAACCGGTACGGCGATCGACTGCGTCGTTCCTGACACATCGAGCTTCGCGGTCGTCTTCCAAGGCACGCGCTCGGGCGCCTTCGCTTCGACCACGTGCTCGCCGGGATCGACGGGGATCGCCGTCCCCCAGAGGGTAGGCGCGAGCGGCTGCCCGTCGCGAAGGATCGTGAGCCCTTGCATGCGGCTCGGCTCGGGCACGGTCACGGCGAGCTTCACGAGCTTCGACTGCAAGGCGTCCGCGCGTCGCTCGGCCTCCTCGGCGCGGCTCACGTCTCCCGAGCGCCGCGCGAGCGTCGCTGCGTCTCCGAAGGCAATGTAGGCGCTCGCCGTGCGTCCTGTGAGCTCGTAGCAGTCCGCAAGGTTCAGGGCGGTGCCGACGGCGGGATCGAGCCGTTGGCTTTCCTCGAGTTTTGGACATGCTTCCGCGGCCCTCCCCGCGTCGAGGAGCTGGCGAGCCTCGGTGAAGAGCGCATCCGCGGCGGCCTTGTCGGTGGCCGTCGGCTCCGCGCGCGCCGTACCCGCGAGCGCTGCCACGCCGCAGACCATCCCCAAGGCCGCAAGCGCGGCTCGCGTTCGCTTCATCTGGAACCTTCCTGTCGCGTGCGATGGTAGATGAGCACCCGTCGGAAACCAACACAACTCCAGGGGATCCGCGCGACCCCGGAGTCAGGCCAAAGCTCCAGGATTTTCGAGCTTGCCGGGACGAGAGCGTGATGGTCGTCACGGATGGGGGCGAGGCCCGCGACGAAAGGCAGCTTCTATCGTGAATGCTTCTTCATGGAAAGCCGATCATGGTGCCGATTGCGAGCTGCAAGCGTACCTCGGCACCGCTGGTGGGTGAGATCCCGAACCCAACGCTCGGCTGGACGAACATCTCGAAAAGGGGGGTGATTCGATATCCCAACGACAACTCTCCGTCGAGCGTGAAACCACTCAATGTCGGCAGCAAAGGACCGCCAAGTAACGAGAGGCTCGTGCGCGCCCTTGGCCACGTCCGGGTCCATCCGAGGACGAATGATGGAACGATGAGCAGGGGGACCTGGCTCCCGGAGGACAACGTGTAGCCATCGTTCGCGTAATGGTAGGCCACATCCATCGCGACGATCCCCTGGTTGTCGCCCTCCCCGAAGAAAGCGCCGCTTCTCAGCGCGCCGCCCAAGAAGGTACGATCGAACATGCTCAGCCCACCGAAGCGTGCATGCACGAAGCCGCGCGGCAATTTCGCGGGCTCCTTCGGTGGCAGGATCACCATGGGCTTGCAGGGAGGGCAAGCGGGGATAGAGGGAGGCGGCGGCGGAGCCTTGGCCTCGCTTGGACAGGTGGGGTCGGGATTAGCATCTCCCGCCGCCGCATTCTTGGGTCGGGCGATCCATTGTAGTGGATAAAGATAGGCTGCTCGCGAACGCGCCACGGGTGTGTCCGTCGATGGCGCCGCCCGGCTCGACCTTAAATTGTCTGCGAGCAGCTTGTTCTGTGGCTGATCTCCGTAAGCCACGAAGACCCTGAGCGGCTCGTTCGGGAGCCCAGCCATGTGCGCGACATCGTCCAGGGCCTTGCTCATGCTCGCTTGCGCGCGCTCCGGCTCCTTGGCGGGCCTCCCGTTATCCGTGCGAGGAAAGACGAGCAAGACCGCGGTGACCCCGTCCGTCTGGAAAGAGACGAGGGACTTGACCAATTGCTCTTTTGCATCGGCTCGAAAGTCGAGACTGGCATCGAGCTCGAGACGTGGTGCTTCGAAGCCGGGGAACCCCGGAACTGCGAACAGGACGCGCTGGCTCGCCACATCCGATTTACCGAGAGCCGCAGGCAGCCATTTCCAGAGGCCATCCGTCTGGATATCGACAGGGGTACCCCCGAGAGCGGCCTCCAGCGTTGTCTTCACGTTGGCGGCGCGGCTTTTGCCCAGCCCGGGCACGTTCCCTGACTGGCTCTCGAACCCGAGCAAGAGGACGCGCGTTTGGCCGGAGCCGAGGATGCAACGCGCGTTCGCTCTCGTCGTTGCGAGCGCCTCCGCGTCGAGCTCGGGGCGCCCGACCTTGAACTGGACGCCCTCGAGCACGCAACCAGGTTCTCTGATGATGACCGGGCTCGGCGAGCATAGCTGCTTCGGCTCCGACACGAAGCGTCCCCATTGCAGGCGTACGCGATACTGACCCTCCGGCATGGCAGGGAGCACGGCGCGGACCTCCCGGGACGTCGGCATAAACACCGGGATATCGGTGTCGCCCATCGCGATGCTGCTGATCCCAGCGAGTCCCTCGCCGCGAACGATCAGCAATTTGGAGCCGTCGGGGCCCCCATCCCGGACGACCTCCACGGAGTCGATCCGACGCACGGGCGGCTCGTCTGCGCTGGCCTGCGCAGGCGTGGCGAGCGCGAAGCCGAGGGCCAGGAAGGTAGAAAGTCGTTTCACTGCGCGGCTCCTTCGGAGGCCCCGTAGGATCTCTTCAGCGACCAATCGAATTCAGCTCGGAGCACAAGCGGGAACCAGAATGAAATATGCGTATCGGAACTCACGAGGAAGGACGGGTGGACTCCGATCCCGAAGTCGATTGAGCGGTGGAACATGAGATCGAGCTCGAGCCTAGCTCCGAGCTGCGGTCCGATCCATGAAGACAGCTCCGTACCTGCACTTGCAAAGAGCGTGTTGTTATTGAATTTTACGGAGGTGGGGGAGACCTTGCTCAGGTTCGTCGAACCGACGAGGAGGGTGCCCCCGATACGAAGTCTCGGCTTCCAGCAGAGAAACTCGAAGGGATCCGACGATGCGGCATAACCGATCCCACCATAGAAGCCACGGACTCCATAGGGGGCAGAATGGTAGGCACCTGCGAGGAAAATCTCGCGGTCCTCGAAGACATGCGCAACGCTGGCCTCGATCCCTCCAAAAAAAAGGGGCAGGAGCTGGAAGCTCCGCGATTGGTCAGCGCTCCCGTCGACCGCGCAGGCAATGTCGCGGCAGTTATTGCTTACTATGTCGTCGTCTTTCTTCTCCACAAGCAATGACTCCGGATCGGCCGGAAAGAACTGGTGGTATGGCCTACGGGACCAATTCAAAGCGGCACCCAGCGGGAGCCCGACAGCGACCACGATGGAGCTTTTTCTGGGATTTGTGAACGTCGGGCCGGCGCCGCTGCCTGCCTCCCTCCGGTCATTGCGGTCGCGGCGTTGCTTCTGTTCGGGGCCTGCACCCAGTTTAGCTAACTTCTCTTCGAGTGCTGCGATATCATTGCTAAAATCAGACGGGCTCTGCCTGGCCGCCCCCAATGCTATATTGATCCAAAACCTGGCATCCAATTTCATTTTTGCCCGAATGGCCATTTCCGCCATGTTTTCTGCAAGAACCAAAATAGGCCCCGGCTCAGCGACCTTCGACTTGCGACCTTGCTCTACCATGTCGCCATGCAGTTTTATGGCATCCCTGCTCAATTCGTCGTATTCCTGGCAAGCAGGAGGCGAACAATCATGGATCCGCCGATTGATATTTAAAAATTCAATGCTTGATGCATTGTCGATGGGCTTCTCCGAGGGAGCGGCAGCAGCGGTCCCGTCGATAGTGGGGACCATCGCCACCAGAAAGCAAGCTGCGGCGCGGTGCGGTTTCATTTGTTTGAGCACGGTTTCCAGCCCCTGTTGTCTTTGCACCAGCCAGGGATCGGAGGCTTTTCTTTACTGGCTGGCTCGCTGGTTGGAATCTTTGGCGTCGATTTCGTCGCTGACGCTGAGACAGACGGCACCGCCGATGGCCTTGCCGACGCACTTGCCGACGCACTTGCCGAAGGCGAACCCGCCGGTGCAGCCTTGTCCGACGTAGACGGCGCCGTCGGTGGGTTCGCCGCGGTTGTCGTCGACCCAGGCGACACCTCGGGAGGCTTCGACCCCGGTATCCCCGGCTTGATCCAGGCAACCGCGAGCCCCAAACCGAAAGTGATCGCCGGCACGGCCGGAATCCACCATCGCCGCCGCGTAGGCTGCTCCCTGATGAGGGCGGGCACTTCATTTGTCGCCGAACCTTGGCGCCTTGGCACGACCACGGCGTGCTTCCACTGTTCGAGTTTGTCGCCCTGAAGCTCTTCCACAACTGAGCTGAGCGTTGGAGAGCTCGGGTCCGTCGTCTCCTGCGCCCTCTGGAAACACGCCTCCACGATCTCGCGCATCTCCTCGACGGTCTCGAAGCGCTTGCCCAGATCCCGATGAAGCGCCTTCTCGAAAAAAGCCTCGAAGCACTGGACCCCTGGATTCGTGGGGCCTCCCTTCGCAATCGAATCGTATCCAGCATATCGGTCCGGCACTCCATGGGGAAACAACTGCTTCCCCGCGAGCAGTTCGTGCAATACGACCGCCATGGACCAGAGATCCGCCTGGTAATTCACGGCTTTCCGTTCTGGGTGCTTGGGGCTCATCTCCGGGCACATGTAGGGCTCTGTCCCTAGCAACCGGTCTTCCCCCGTGATGGCCGGGCTCTTGGCGTGTTTCGCGACGCCGAAATCGATGAGCCTTATATCGATCCCAGCTGTAGCCCGTGCCATCAGGCAAATGTTCGCGGGCTTGATGTCACGGTGCACGACCTGCTCTGCACGAATGTATTCAACCGCGGAGGCGAGAGCCTGGAAGATATGCTGCACATCCTCGATCGGAGGCAGCTTCCTCTGCTTCATGTATTGCGCCTGAACCTGATGTAGATTCACCGCACCAGCGTGCTCGAGCACCATGAATGGACGCCCATCATGCGTACCGTTTCCATACACCCGCACGATGTTCTCGTGCTTCAGGTCCAGGTGAATCGCGACCTCACGCTTGAACCGCTGGTCCTGTCCCGGCTGTGGAAATTTCAAGATCAACGGGGCGTCCCGGGCCGAGAAGACGCGTGAATAAGAGTGGACGTCCGCGATCTCCTGCACGAGCTGATATCGCTCGTCGATCGAGTCGCCAACCTTCGGCTCGTACATCGCCGGCTTGGCTACGCCTGCCGCTTGCTCGTCACGCATGGACTTCCTGGCTGCTTTCTGCTAATGCGCCCGCCGCATGACCTCCAAAAGCCACCCCAGCCGCTCGATGGCGTGGGCGATGATTCCCTCCTTGTACCTCGTCCGATCCGTCGGATGCGTCAGGCCATCGACGAGCTCCACGAGCTCCCTCGGCAATTCACCAAAACGCTTCGACGCATCCTTCAAGGAGACGTGCTTGTTGCGTTGAAACGCCTCCTCGAGCATCGCGCGCTCTCGTTCCCCGAGCTTGTTGCCCGCATACCCCTGCGGCGTTCGTCCCGTAAGCATCCAGTAGACGACGAGCCCCGCGCCATACAGATCATCGGCCTGCTTCGCTTCTTCTTTGACTCGACGCGAGGGGCTCATGAAGGGCCGCGCGCCTACCTGTCGCTCTTGGTCCTGCTCCGCCGACCACGTCGCCCACGTTGGCCCGAAGTCCGCCATGCTCTTCGCCAGACCGAAATCCGAGAGCTTCGCGCGCAGTCGACCCGCCCGCCGTCGCAAAAGCACGCTCAAGGGAGTCAAGTCTCGGTGCAGAATTCCGAGTTCGTGCAAGTAATCGAGCGCGAGAAACACGTCTTGCGCCATCACCAGCGCGTCTTCGAGGCGGAGCTTCGGGTCCGAGAGCCGCGCGAGCGAGCCCTCGGACATGTACTCGAACGCCGCATAGAGCGTCCCCTCGTGCTCACCCGCCCCGTAATGCGCGACGATACGAGGATGACGAAGGTGCTGCGCCATGCGCTGCTCCCGCTCGATGAACTGCTTCAAGACCTCTCGGCTCCCCGGCGATTTGGGCATCCTCACCGCAGCACGAAGGCCCGTCTCCTGCTGGATGGCCTCGTGGACCTCCCACCAATCGCCTTCGCCGATCTTGCCCACGACATCAAAGCTGCCAAGCTGCTGCGTGCCTTTCCGCTCGCCGGCACAACGCTCGCAGAGCCATGCCGCGTCTGCGTTGAGAAAATGATCCATTCGCTCGAGCGGCAGGTCGCAGTTTTCGCAGGCTACGATGAAGTTACCTGGAAACCCGCGCGACGGAACCGCCGGCCGGAACTGGAGCGTCATGTCGCCGATCGTCAGCTTCTCATTGCTGCTCAGCATCCGGCTCGCTCCCGTCGCGAGCGGCTGGCCACCGATTCGCACGTCCCCATAAGACCCGACGCGGATCACCTCGAGCTGGAACGAATCGCGCTCCAGGAGCACCAATTCCACGTCTTGACAACGCGCGTCAACGATCCGCAGCTCACCCGCGCGCTCCATCGCTCCCACGATCCGATGCCCGTTGAAGGCAATCGTCTTGGACTTTCGCGTTGAAGGCGGAGCCCAGGTTACCTTTATTTCTAGAAGCATACGAATGTCTCCTCAGGTCTCACTCGCGCATTGCGACCGCTTCCGCCGCTTTGCATACACGAACCGCCTTCTGTGGCGGCGCAGGGTCCTTGGGGAGTGTTGCGGGACACTTTCGCCCGCGTAAGCCCTGCGATGATCGGGCATCCTCTGAGTTCATGAACAGCAATACAGCTACCGCTATGAGCTTACAGAAGTTAGAGGGTGGTACCCAAGTTTGTGCGTCTTTTTTGGGTTCCCCGTCAGCTAGCGTCAGTACAGTCTAAGGAGGGGCCTGGCGCGACGGCGGTGTCCGGGCGAACGATCCCCACCCCCGATAGGGTTTCGTCGACTGGACGCTCAAGGACATCGTTCACGCGGTCCTCGAAAACCTCCTCATGCGGCCGGCCAAGCGTGGTCCCGTCGATCTGGACGCGCTCTTCGACACGGGCGCAACCCTTCGGATCCGCCCCCTCGGACGATGGCGGTACGTGCACGGAATCCTCGCCGAAGTCGAGGCGATCGACCGCACGTCGGAGGTCATCCTTTTACCGGGTCCTGCTCGTCCCACACCTGTTTCGAGCACACAAGGGGCTCGGCCCGCAAAGCGTCAAGGCGGAGCCGCTGGCTGTCGATCCAGACTTCGGGTCGTTCCGTGAACTCCGAGGGCTTTACCGCTGGGCAGTCACGAGAATGTCGAGCCGTTCCTCGGGGGTGCGGCGGAGCAACCTTGGCGAAATGTCCGCCCAGCGCTCGAACGGGAGGATCGCCTCGTCCGTGCTCACGTTCAGCCCTCCTCGCTTCCGGGCCCTTGGGCGATTTCCGACCAGCCGAAGGGCTGAGGAAGTGGATCGTCGTTCAGACCGATGTGCTCGCCATCGAGCTTGATCGCGCGCATGGCTCGCACACCCACGCCATCGCGGTTCGCCTGCAACTCGACGCTCGAGGCTTCCACGCGGGCATCGCCACCCGCACGGACGTGATGATTGCCGGCGGCGCTTTCGCGCAGAGACCCGCCCGCGGCGAGTTCGACGTCGCCCTTGGCCTCGATGGAGACGTCCTGGGCCGCGAGGCGGAGCGAGCGCGAGGCCGAGAGCTCGACCTCGGCGCCCGAGAACGACAAGACGGGCCCGCGGTCCGTGATCTCGACGCGCAACACGACCTCGCCAGCGCTGCTGCGGATGGTGAGCCGGTCACGCTCGGCGCCGGCTTCGAGCTCGTAGCGGCGGCCGGAGAGGAGCGTCACGGCGGCAGAGGCGACCGGGGCCTCGATGTCGTCGAGCGCGACTTCGGGGCGTGATTCCAGGGGGCCCGTCCCTGTCGGCATGGCTTCCGTACCGGCGGCGTCGAGGTTTGGTTTCACCATGGGAGCGCATGAGGATAGCGCATCCGTCTCGCTGGGAAAAGCGCCGCCGCTGCGCCCAGGGCGTCACACGAGCCGGGCGCGGTTCGTGAACATGTCACAGGTACGGGGGTACGAATTGCAATTCGTGGGTGGAATGCACAGGGGGCGTTGAAGCAATGACGGAACCAAAGTCGCGACGCGAATCCGAGCGCGCATTGAAGGTAGACCTTCCCGCGACATTAAAAACGCAGCTGAAGCTCGAAGCCGTCGAGCGCGACATCCGGATGCGCGACTACGTGCAGCAAATCCTGGAAGATCGGCTGCCCTGGGAGGCACGGGAGCAGCTAGCAAAACGCGCGGAGAACGCGGGCATGAGTTACCGGGACTTCCTCCTCAAAGTGCTTCGAGATGCCGGCCTGATCGCCTGATTCCGCCCTGGCGGGCGCACTGAGGTACAAATTTATATTTGTTCGTGCGTACGTCGTGCCAGGCTATGCCCATGGCGGATCGCACCATTCCCTTTCAAAAGGGACAGCCGACCGGGCCCGATCTCATCGATCCCCGCGCGCCAGCCCACGCCGTCCGGCAGCTCGTGCAGCAGGAGGGGCGTGAGGCACCGCGGGCGCTCTACGAGGCATTCGAAGCGTACAATGCGGAGCACTTCGATCGCGCGCTGAAGCAGTCGCTCATTCTGATGACCACGCCCGCTTCACCGCGGGCCGAAGGCGACTACGCCGCGCAGGACGTCCACGGCATTCCAAGCCGGATCCGGATCGCGCCGCGGTGTGAACGCCACGGACTCCTGTATCTTCTGGATATTCTCTTGCATGAGATGATCCACGCCTGGCAGGCGGAGATCCTCGACGACCTGGAAAATGGCTACCGTGGGCACGGGCCGAAGTTCTGCCAGAAGGCGAACGAGATCGGGGCGAAGCTCGGGCTCGGACTCGTGGCGCCGAAGGGGCGCGGAGGGCTTCCGCGGCCCGACTTCTGGCCGTCGAACGTGCGTCCGCCGGGGTACTACGGTGCGCAGCTCCTCGCACCCGGGGAGCGGCGGCGCGGCGCGCGCAAGCGTTCGGACGGCACCGACGGTGGGTCGAACTCACTCGTGGGGGCCTCGGATCCGCTCTTGGACGGCCTGGGCGAGGTCGACCGGCAACTCGTTGCGGCGCTCGCGAAAGCGACGGGACAGCCCCCCGGAGTGCTGATCGGCGCGTGGGCCCGTGAACATGCGCAAGCATTGGCATCCGCCAGTCCAGCCATCGCCGCGTTAGTCGCAGGGATCGAGGCGTGAGCCGACGGAAAAGGATTCTGCGCCTACTGGTGATCGTGGCGCTCGTGGTCATGCCTGGAGGGACTTTCCTCGCGGGCCTCATTGTGGTCGTGCGCCGATTGCATGCTCGACGGCATGTGGCGCGCCTCAAGAAATAGAACGGGGAATACTGAATTGCAGCTTCCGACGAAGAAGTTCCTGCTCGAGATGGCAGATTTGTTGTGGCGCCGCGCTTTGGACCGCATCCCGCGGGAGGCGCTCATGGAAGACGACCCAGGGCTGATGGATGCTCTCTGCGAGCCCCGGCTTCTGCCGCGGGGTCCGGCGCAGGAACGCGAGTTCGAACTCGCTGTGGTGATCGAGACGATGGCCTCCTGTTACGACGGTCAGATCGCCCTGATGAGCCTGCCTCGGTGGGCGCACTCTGGATATCCAGAGATTCAGCTCCCAGAGACGTACGCCGCTGCGCTTCTCGCCACGACCGTGACGGAGGAAGTGCTGGCATGCGTGTGGCCGCCATTCCGTGTATTCTTGATCGAAGTGCCGAATGGGCTGCTCACGATCGACACGGAGCAGGGCCAGACCCCCGTGCGTGTGATTCTCGTGCATCACGAGCCGCGGAGCGAGAAGTGGGCTTACGCGGCGTGGACAGCATCGCCCGCGTGCCTGTGGCGGTTCGGGGTGACGACCGCCCAGCTCTTGCCGCCTTCGTTGCCCGAGCACGATCTAACCGAGATGTCGATCTTCCCGATGACGGTGACCGAGCGCGATGAGCGTGTGGCGGCGTTGATTGGTCGACTCATCGTCAATACGTGTCTCGCGATGAGCGATCCCGCGCGTGTGCGCGCACCGGCACCGGCGGGCCCGCCGCGGGGCGCGAGGAGGAAGGCTGATGCGCGGCGCGGGGGTGCGGCGCCGCGAACGATGATCTTCCGGGTGGGCAAGCCGCTCGAGAAGGATTTCCGGCCGGCGGTGCAGGATTACCTCGAAGGGCGGAAGCGCAACCTGAGCGTGCAGACGCTCGTCGCGGGGCACTGGAAGATGCAGCCGCATGGGCCTGGGTTTTCGTTGCGGAGGTTGATCTACGTCGAGCCGTACTGGCGCGGGGATATGGACGCGCCGATCAACACGCGACCGATCCGGCTCGGGTGACCTCTGATGTTCGAGGAAGCGAGGCCCGGTGCGTATCGGAAGCGCATCGAGGCGTTGTACGCGTTGCACGGCAATGCCGTTCGATTGAAGCTACGGCGGCTGGGTTTCCGCGGCGAGACCCTCGAAGACCTGCAACAGGACGTGTTCGTCATCGCGTTACGCCGGGTCGAGGACATCCCGACCGCCAATGCAGGACCGTGGCTCATCCGCGTGGCGCGATGGGTCGTTGCGAATTACCGTCGTCGTCGTTGTCGTCGAAATTTCGTGGAGTTACTCGAACCGGAAGCAGGGGTGGCGACGCCCGACGCAGCTTCAGAGCCCCTCGACGAGCTCCACGAGGTTGTGCGTCATGCGCTCGACGAGCTCGACGCCGTGGATCGGGAGCTGGTGCTCCGACGCGACCTCGGTGGCGAGAATGTCGCCGAGATCGGACGCGACCTCGGACTGACCACGCGAGGCGCCCACGTGCGCCTGAGTGCCGCTCGGGAGCGGCTCCGTTTAGCCATTCGCGGGGAGGGGTGAACGGGGCATGTTCACGGAAGCAAGGCCCGAGGCGCCTCGGGTAGCGCTCGTGGGTTGCTCGGCGAGAAAGCTCGACCGGGGCGCGCCAGCGCGGGAGCTCTACGCGTCGCCACTGTTCCGCGCGGCCGTGACCTATGCGGAGGCGACGTGCGAGGCGGTGCGGGTCGTGTCGGCGCTCCATGGCGCGGTCAGGCTCGATGCGTGGCTCGAGCCGTACGACCGCAGTCTCCGGTCGTTCGGGAAAAGTGACCGGGAGGGTTGGGGCGTGCGGACGGTGGCGGAGTTGATCGGAGACTTTGCCGTGCCGCCCATGCTCGTGGTCCTCGCGGGGCAGGTATACGCGGACGCGCTGGTCTACGGGGCGCACTGGCACAACCTGCCGAGGCCGGAGGAGCCGCTGCGGGGCATGAAGGGCTGCGGGGCTCGGGTGGCGTGGCTCAAGGAGCAAGCGTAAGTCCCGTCAACCCACGCAACCTCCGCCTCGATGACATCGTCTTGTGCAAGGTCCGTGGCACTGATATCTCAATTTCGTCAAGAGCGTCCAGATGGCCGATTCCAGATCGGCAACAACCGCCGTCATATCAATGAGTAAATCGGGCACGATGCGATTACTAGCCCCGTCAAGGTTGAGCCATGACATGTAAGCCGTGGGTTCGTGCACGCAGCTACTTGGGCACAGCCGGCACCTTGATTTCGTTGATGAGTAACGCCCCGGCGCCCGCCGGGTAGCCGTAGGAGACACGAAGCGTCTGCTGCGTCGTGCCCCACCCCCACACCGTCGCCCCGAAGGGCAACGTACTCGACATTTCCTGCGTCCCGTTGGTACAGCCGTCGACACCCTGGAAATCGCCCGTCACGAGATCCACGCGGGTGTATTCGTAATCGCCGATGGCCACCCAGCCGTCGAGCTCGCCCTTGCATTTCAGGGTCACGGGCGCAAATTCGCCGGTCATCTTCGATTTTGTTCGCACCACGACCAGGCTCGTCTCGGGGTACGTCGGGTCCGTGAAGAACACGTAACGGCGGAGGAATTGCTGGGGCGGCACCACGTTGACCCAGTCCGGATCCCCCACATTGGAGAACGGCGCGCCGCCCGTCATATAAGCGCCCAGGTAAAACGCGTGATCCTTGTCCTGGCTGCGCACCACGAACGGCCCCGGATCCTCGAACTCGAGCACCTGGCCCTGGCCGATCGTCGCGGGCGCGCCCGCGGGTTTCGTGGGCGACCAGGTGAGCGTCGTCCCGTCGACGGCGCCGACGAGCCTCCACCGCGACGACTCCTCCGCGTTCGGATCCCGGCTTTTGTAACGCACGGCCACGTATTCGTTGCCGAGCGCGCGCACCGGCGCGAGCTGCTGCTGGCCCGAGTCACAATCGTCCTGCATCGTCGGCACGTTCATGCATTTCGACGCGCCGAAGACGGCCACGGGTTTGTCGGACTCGATCGGGCTGCCCGTGAGCTCGGCCGATTGCGTGATTTGCAGGAACTGGCCGGTGTTCAGCATGTACTCGACTGGCTTGTTCACCTCCGACGCGGGGACGCCGACGCCGCCGACGATGGCCGCGTTCGGCAGGAGCGTCACCTTCGTGTTGTCCTGGTGCGCGAGGATCGCGAGCGACGGCCACGCATCCGGGTAGACCTGACTCGCCTTGTACGCGTTGATCGCGAGATAGTTGGTGTCCCAAGCGCTCGTCGGTAGGAGAAGCGTCGCCGACGTGCTGCCCGCCTGACCGCCGCCGTACGGCACGATCTGGTAGGCCACCACCGGGTAGTCCGTCGTGATGTGGAAGGCATCGCCGATGCCCGTGTCGACCACGCCGGTCTCGATGGCCAGCGCCGCGGGCACCGGGCAGTCGACGACGCTCGCGCCCAGCGATTTACGCGACAGGAACAGGATGGCCACCTGCCCCTTGTCGATCCCCTTGACCGGGTCGTAGGCCGTGTACTGGATCGCGCCGTTCGCGCCGATGCTCGGGAGGTAAGCGAACGTCGCCGGATCCAGCGTCGAGCCCTTCCGCGAGACCTCGAGGTGCACCGGCAACGCCCACATATTCGCCACGAATGCGGCGAAACACGCGCCGTCGGCCTGCGGACGGAGGGCCGTCTTCAGGGCCCAGTAGTCGCAGCCGTACGAGCTCTTCGATTGCTCGGCGGCCACGCAGGGATCATTGATGCACTTTGCATTCGCGCACCCCTGCTCCGGCGGGCATTGCTCCAGGACCTGACCATAACAATCTGTGACCGCCGTCGAGTCGCTGGAGCATGTGTCATTACAGCCCTGGGGGGGGACATCCGGTATGAATCCGCCACCTTCCCCCGCAGTGGATCCGCCATTCCCGGGGCCTCCTGCCGCCCATGCCCCGCCGTCTCCGCCGGATCCCTCGAGAACGAACTCCATGTCCACCCCGATGATCTGGGCACAACCCACCGCGAGCCCGAGGCACGCAGCAGACCAGGGCAGCCAACGCCATGTCGTGTACCTGAGTGCATGCATCCGTTCACCAAACCCCTTCGAGCGAATTTCCCGCCCCTGATGGCCCGAATCCGAATTTGGTCGACGCCCCGCAACGATTCCCACCGGTCCCTGTTCGAGTGGGCAGAAGGGCTCTCCGCTTCACGGCACGACGAAGATCGCGCCGTGCATGCCGATCGTCGCGTGCGGCACGCAGTAGTAGGGATAGGTCCCGACGTCCGCGAGCGTGAAGTCTTTCATGGTGCCCGGAGGTCGTGGCCGGGATGAAGGGGCCGCTCGCCGCGGGCGTGGCCGTGCCGCCGTCGACCAGGCCGCCCTCGAGCGGGTGGCCGCCGAAGTGGCCCGAGAACGTGACGACGGTCCCCGGCTTCACCTTTGATGCACTTCGGGGTGTAGGAAAAACTGCTGAACATCACCGTCGTCATCGTCATGCCGGTGAGGTCCGTCGCCGAGGCTAGCGTGCAGCCATTGACGCTCCCCATGCACTGACCGTTGTTGCAGCTTCCGCTCTGGCATTCCGCGTGGGTTGCGCACGCAGCGCCGGTACACTTCGCGCAGGTGACGCCGCCGCAATCAATGCCAGTCTCGTTGCCATTCTGCACGCCATCGTCGCAGGCGACACACATACTGTCCTGGCATGTGGCATTCAACCCCGTGCAGTCGCCGTTGGCGACGCACTCGGTACATACGCCGGTCCCGCTGCACACGCCGTCGGGGCACGCGTCGCCCATGGGGCTGTTCACCTGCATGGGCGCGCCAGCGACGCAGGCCGCGTCGGTGCAGGGGTTGCCGTCGGCCGGAGGCGTATCGGCGTCGTCGCTGACCACCCTCTCGCCCCCCATCCCATCGCACTCGAGGTCTTTACAGTCGCCGTCGGTCGGGTCGGGGAGCGAGCTCCCATCGATCGCGTCGGTGGCCTCGCACATGCCCATCACGCAGCTCCAGTCGCGGCAGGCCGTGTCCGTGGGGCAGTCGCCGCTGTTCATGCACGGCATCGGCATGCCGCTCGCTGCGCCGCCCATGCCGCCGCTCAT
>JANMGF010000691.1:0-4775 GCA_031374535.1 Polyangium sp. (in: bacteria) | reverse complement strand
CCTGAGCATCGCGGCGGGTGACGAACCCGAGGGGTCTCTGGGTGTCGGTGAGGATACGGGATGTGGGGGTTCGCCCATCGTCTCGTCGAGGACCCTTGACGCGCAAGGTTCGGAAATGGCTGGTTGTTCGCCCTAAGCACTCAGATCCACGAGATCATCCCCGACGCGAGCGCCGGCAAGCGCCGCAGCGGCGGCGGCGAGGACAAATAGAGCCCTCGATCCGCTGGCGCACGATCTCGGACGTCTCAATCGACTCCTGATCCTCCCTCGACAAAGAAGCGGCTTCGAGATTCGCTCGTGAAGCTTTGACGGCGCGGAAGGGCACCCGCGCTCCGGCTTGGAAGCTTCGCGGACTCCTCACGGCTTCGGGGGCCCGTCGTGATCCTTCGGCCGCGCGCCGAGGAGAGCTGCGAGCCGTCCGGGAGGGGACGCGTCGCCGTTCACGGGCCCGTTTTTTTGCCGGGAAGGGTCGGGCGACCTTCGCGGACGCCGTTTTTCGACCACGAAGCTTCAGCGCACGATCGGGCTTTCCGGGATCGGCGCGCGGCGGAATGTGCGACGACGGGCGCCGAGCTCGCCGCTCCGGTCACCGGGTCGAGGGCGTACGCGTCTCCGTCCACCGTGAAGCCATGCAGTGTCGTCCCTAAAGTTCACCTGGAAGAGGGCGGATTTCTCGGCGCGGTGATGAGGCGCGGCTGGCGCTGGGTCGCACCCGAGGGTACGGAGGAGGCCCTATGCTGTGGGAGACACTGAAGAGGCTGTTCTCCGCGGATTTCATGCCGCACGGACATTGCTACTTCTGGGAGCCGGGCCTCGTGTGGCTTCAGGTGCTCTCGAACTCTGCGATCGGCGTCGCGTACCTATCGATCTCGCTCTGCCTCGCGTACATCGTCCGCCGCATCCAGGACATACCGTTCGAGTGGATGTACCTCTGCTTCGGCGTCTTCATCATCACCTGTGGATTCACCCACTTCATGGACGTTTGGGTGATCTGGACGCCCGTCTACTGGCTCGATGGATCGATTCGCGCCATCACGGCTGTGGCCTCCGTGGGCACGGCCGTGCTGCTCTTTCCGCTCGTACCAAAGGCCATCGCGCTCGCGGACGCGGCGCGCCTGGCGCATGAGCGCGGCGTACGCGTCGAGCAGCTCAACGTCGAGCTTGCCGCCCTCTACGAGAACACCCGGGAGACGCTCGCGGAGGCGATCCCGCAGCTCGTCTGGACCACGACCCCGGACGGATCCCCCGACTATTTCAATCGGCGTTACATCGAGTACGCAGGGGAAGGGGTGGACCTCAAGAAGGCGTGGCAGACCATCGTGCACCCCGACGACCTCGAGCACGTGCTCGCACATTGGAGCGAAAGTCTGCGGACGGGCGAGGCGTACGGGGTCGACAGCCGACTGCGGCGTCACGACGGCGTTTACCGCTGGTTCCTCATTCGCGGACTTCCGCTCCGAGACAAACAGGGCCGCATCGTGAAATGGTTTGGGACGTGCACCGACGTCCAAGACGAGAAGCGCGCAGCCGAAGAGCGCGAGCAGTTGCTTGCGCGGACGCAAGAGGCCGTCAAGACCCGAGACGTCTTCCTGGCCATCGCCGCGCACGAGCTCAAGACCCCGCTCACTCCGCTGCGCTTCGAGGCCCAGCGGCTCTTGGATGTGGCCCGGGAGGGGCGCTTGGACCGCTTGACGCCGGAGCGCCTGGAGAAACGCTTCACCGTCATCGAGCGGCAGACCGTGCGGCTCGAGGAGCTCATCGATGTATTGCTCGACGTCACCCGCATTGCGGGCGGAAAACTCGAGCTCGACCTCGACGATGTGGACCTCGGCGAGGTCGTCCGCGAGGTCGTCCACAGGCACAAACAGGCGGTGGAGCGCGAAGGCATCGCGCTCGATCTCCACATCGCGGAGGGCGTTGTCGGGCGCTGGGATCGCCTGCGGCTCGACCAGATCGTGACGAACCTGCTCACGAACGCCGTGAAATACGGGGAAGGCAAGCCCATCACGGTGGAGGTGGAGGCACGCGGGGACCTCGCGCTGCTCCGGGTGAAGGACCAGGGGATCGGCATCGCGCCTGCGGACCAGCAGCGCGTCTTCGAGCGCTTCGAGCGCGCCGCCTCCGAACGGCACTACGGCGGCCTCGGTCTCGGGCTGTGGCTCTCCCGCCAGCTGGTCGAGGCGCTCGGCGGTACCATCCGCGTGGAGAGCGAGCTGGGCGCTGGAGCGACGTTCACCGTGGAATTGCCGCGCGAGCCGCGCCGGCCGTGACCGCCCTGAACACGCGGACGTGGGCGCGCCCGGACCTTTGACGCTATAGTCCCGGGCGATGTGTCACGTGCTGGTGGTGGATGATTCCGAGGATATCCGCGAAGTCTTACGGGACTTTCTGGAGGATGAAGGCTACTGCGTCGTGACGGCGAAGCACGGGGCGGACGCGCTCATGCAGCTCGAGCAGCTCCAGGCGGACAAGCGCCCCTGCCTCATGCTGGTGGACCTCCTGATGCCGGTGATGGACGGTGTCGAGCTCATTCGCAGGCTGCGCCAGAGCGCGCGGTTCGCTTCGGTCCCCGTGGTCGTGGTCTCCGCCGCATCGACCGTCGATCCGCCCCCCGGGACGCCCCTTTTGCGCAAGCCGGTCAGCCCGACGGTGATCCTCGAAGAGGTGCGCAAAGCCTGCGGGGCGCCCTGCGCCGGAACCTGACCTTTACGCCGGGGCGAGCTCCGCCGGGGCCGCGGAGTCGAGGATCTCCGTGCTCCTGCTGCGGGAACGGAGGGGGGACCCACCGGAAGGAGGGACGGCGGCGAGCCGAACCCTGCCGCGCCGTCTCTCGTTACTTCTGGCCGACGCGTGCTGCCGCGAGCGCGTCCCGCAGCGATCGCATCACCGCCGCGCCTTCGAGATGGGCCCCGTTTCGCACGAGCTCGCGGGCCAGCGTCGACCGCACGCCCGTCACCATCGCGCGCGCGCCCAGCAACCGCACGGCGCGGATCAGCCCGAGGAGCTGCGCGAGCCCGGCGCCCTCCGAGGCCTTCGCGCCCGTCAGGTCGAACACGACCACCTTCGCGCCACGCGCCACCACGCCGGGGAGGAGGCGCCGCTCGAGCTCTGCGCTTCGGGCCTCGGTCAAGGCGGAGACGATCGGCACCGCCACCACCCCTTCGGCCACGTCGAGCAGCGGCGCCGACAGCTCCAGGATCTCGCGCTGCTGAGCCTCGATCAGCGCCTCGCGCTCCCGCCGCTCCGTGACGTCCACCTGATGCACGACCACCGCGGTCTTCCCGGTCGCCGGATCACTCGCCCGCCGCGCCTCCACCGCGTGCCACCGCGGGCCTTCGCTGGTCAGCGCGACGAGCTCCTCGTGCAGGACCTCTTGGGTCTCCGTGACGTGCAGGAGCCGCGCCGCCGCGCCTGCGTCCTCGAACCAGGCCGAGGGCGTGCTCGACCCACCGAAGGCGCGATCGGCTGCCGGGTTCATCACGAGCACAGCGCCTTCCGTGGAGAGGAGCGCGACCATCGCGGAGACGTGCCGCGTCGCCTCGTTGCTCCGCAGGAGCCTCGGATCTTGCTCCTCGGTCCGCACGTGGCCTTCGAGGAGCAGGGCGAGGCGCCCGTCGTCGAGCTCGATGGCGGAGAGGAAGGTCCGCAGTTGCAAGGGTTCTCCGCGTGGATAGAACGTGAAGGAGTGCTCGATGTACGCGCCTTGGTCCTCGCGGAGCTTGCGGAGGAAGCCCTCGTTGCGCGTGCGGGTCGCCATGGAGGCGTCCGAGTAGTCCCGCGCGAGGAACTCGTCGAGGCTGGGCGAGCGCCAGATCGTGAGGGCGGCGGCGTTCCCCCAGGCCATGCGGGCCCGCTCGGCGTCGAAAACCCAAACCGGCAGGCAGAGCCGCTCCACACCACGCAGGCGCTCCGCGAGGGAAATCACAGGCATTGCTCCACATCCCCGCAGGCCACGAGCGCAGCGCTGCAGAGCGCGGCGCCCGCGAGGGCCATGGCAAGGGTGCGCATGGGGTTACTCGACGAAGACCGCTCCCGTCATGCCGGCGAGGGCGTGCGCGTCGCAGTAATACCCGAACACGCCCTTGTCCGGGAACATGAACTCCACGTTCGACCCGCTCATCGTCTTCTTGATCGGCGAGGCTCGACGCCTCCGCTGCTCGCGAAGTTGATCATCTGGACCGATTCGTCGTCCCCCGGGCCCCTCGGTTGATCAAGCCCTGCGATGGGTGCCCCTGCGGGAGGCGCGGCCGGCGAGCGTGATCCGAGGCGGTCGCAGCGCTGCCGCTGCCCCCGCTGCCCACGCTGTCCACCGCGCCGCCCATACCGCCCGCGCCGCCCATGCCGCCCGCGCCCCAGCACTCGGGGCTTGTTACGAAGCCGCAGCGAGAACGCCCAAGATGCGCGTGGTGGACCCGGGAAGGTTACGCGCGGACGAACGCGTGGCGGTGGTGGCAGGATTCAACGTGCATGCAGGGCCATCGATCGATGGTCGTGATCGGAAGCGTGTGGAGCGAATTTGTCGGTACTTGACGAGGCCGCCGCTTGCGACGGAGCGACTGACCGAAGTTGACGATGTGTTGCGCTACGAGCTGAAGAAAGCGTGGCGCGATGGAACGCGCTTCGTGACGGTCGACCCGTACGATCTGCTCGCGCGCGTTTGCGCGATGGTGCCACCGCCGCGATTTCACATGGTGAGATTTCACGGCGTATTGGCACCAAATTCGGCACTCCGCGAGCAAGTCGTGGCATCTGCGCGACCGTACGTCCCGCCAAAC
>JANMGF010000544.1:0-4261 GCA_031374535.1 Polyangium sp. (in: bacteria) | reverse complement strand
CCCTCGCAGCCGGACAAACCTCGGCCCTTCGCGTCGTGATGCAGACGCAAGCCGAGCGAACCGTTCCTGCCAAGACGGTGCCGGCCAAGGCCGAGCCGCGACGCTGAGCTTCAACCCCTGTCGAGCAGACCTTCGAGCGCGGTCACGTCCGTGACGGGCGCCGAGCAGGTTCGATTCCGACAAACGTACGCCACGGTGTCACCTTCCCGCGCGGCTTTGCCTTCAGCGAGGACCTTCACGGCCTCCGCCGTCTCCGGCCGCCGCGGATCCACCCACACCACGTTCCTGTGCGGCAGGTAGCGGCGGAACACGGCGCTCGCGAGGAGCTGCGCTCGTTCGCCGGAAGGATCTCCCACGAGGACCACGTCCACGGTCCCGCGCACCAGCCGATCGAGCACGGAGACGGCCTTGCCGAGGCCGAGCGGGTTGTCGATCGCGGTGGGCCCGGTCGGCTCGATCTGTCGCCGGCCGTGATCGGTGTACTTCACGTCGGCGAGCTCGCCGAGCCGCAAGCAAAGCAGCGCGGCCATGGAGGCGCCCGAGGGCACGGCCTGATCGAAGACGTCCTTCGTGCGGGCGATGAGCGTCTCGCCGTCGTCGGGCGCGAAGAAGAAGCCTCCCTCGCGCGGGTCCTCGTGATGGGTGATCATCGCGTCGGCGATCGCGCGGGCGATCGTCACGTACCGCGGGTTGCCCGTCCCTTCGTAGAGGTCGAGCGCGGCGTTGCCGAGGTAGGCGTGATCGTCGAGGAACCCGCGTCGCGCTTCCGGCGCTTCGTCTTCGCCGGGCATGTAGTACCGGCGCACGCGTCCGTCCTTCACGAGGCGCTTTTCGATCGCCGAGAACGCGCCCTCCGCCGCGCCGATCCACGTGGGCTCGCCGAGCGCGCGTCCCGCCTCCGCGAGCGCGCCGATCATCAGCGCGTTCCAGCTCGCGAGGATCTTGTCGTCCCGCGTCGGCCTCGGCCGCGTCTCCCGCGCCGCGAGCATCTTCGTGCGGGCCCGAAGGAGCGCGCGCCGGGCCGCGTCGGGGTCCATGTCCACGATCGCCGCCGTGCGTTCGATCGAGCGCACCTCCGAGAGCACCGTCGCGCCGGTCTCCTCGAAATTGCCCTCCTCCGTGATGCCGAAAAACACCCGCGCGACGTCGTAGGCCTCGTTGTCCTCGCCCACGGCCGCGCGTAGATCGCCGAGCTTCCAGACGAAAAACTTCCCCTCCTGGCCCTCGGAGTCGGCGTCTTGCGTCGCGTAAAACCCGCCCGAGGCGTCGCGCATCTCGGCGAATACGTAACCCACGAGCGCGCGCGCCGTCTCCGCGAACCGCGGCTGTCCCATCACGCGGTATCCGTCCACGTAGAGGCGGAGCAGGAGCGCGTTGTCGTAAAGCATCTTCTCGAAATGGGGCACGAGCCAGCGCGCGTCCGTCGAATAACGGTGGAAACCCCCGCGCAAAGGGTCCCAGATCCCGCCCTTTTGCATCTTGTCGAGCGCGAGCTCCACGCTCTCCTTCGAGACCGCGTCGCCCTCCAGCGTGCCGCGCAAAAGCAGGACGTCGAGCGACATCGTATTCGGGAACTTCGGCCGCGAGCCGAATCCGCCATTGTGGCTGTCGAAACGCGCGAGGAGCCGCCGGCACGCTTTGCGTAACATGTCCTGCCCGATCTCGCCCTCGCCCGGCGGCAAAACGCCCACGCGGGCGATCTCCTGCGCGATCTCGTCCGCCTGCGCGAGCACCTCGCCCCGGCGACGCTTGTAGGCGTCCGCGACGGCCTCGAGGATGGCCGGGAAGCCGGGGACGCCATATTTGTCGACCGGCGGGAAATACGTACCGGCGAAGAAGGGCCTTTGATCGGGCGTCAGGAAGACGGTCAGGGGCCAGCCGCCGCTCCGACCCATGAGCTGCACCACGAGCTGATAGACCTGGTCGAGGTCCGGCCGCTCCTCGCGGTCGACCTTCACGTTCACGAAGAGCTCGTTCATTCGACCCGCGATCGCGGCGTTCTCGAACGACTCGTGCTCCATCACGTGGCACCAGTGGCAGGCCGCGTAGCCAATCGACAGGAGGATCGGTTTGTCCTCCTGCCTGGCTCGAAGGAGCGCCTCCGCTCCCCACGGGTACCAATCGACCGGGTTTCGCGCGTGCTGGAGGAGGTACGGCGACTTCTCTTTCGCCAGCCTGTTTTCGTGGGCGCTCATGAACGAGCACCTAGGGCATCGGGGCCGCGGCGGGAAGGTTATTTCCCGTTTTCCGAGCCGACGCTCATGCCCTGCCGAGCACGAGCGCGCAGTTGTGCCCGCCGAACCCCGCCGAGCATTTCATCGCCCAGGAGAGCGCCCCGGGCCTTCTGTCCCGCACGACGTCGAGCGGTCCGAGCTCCGGATCGAGCTCGTCCACGTTGATCGACGGATGAAGCACCTGATCGCGGAGCGAACACACGACCGCGATCGTCTCGGCCGCGCCCGCGCCCCCGAGCAGGTGCCCGATCATCGATTTCGTCGCCGAGATCGGGATCCGCGCGAGCCCCTCGCCGAAGACCCGGCGTAATGCGACGATCTCGGCGGCGTCGCCCTGCGGTGTCGAGGTCGCGTGCGGGTTGATGTAATCGATCGCCTCCGGCCCGATCCCGGCCCGCGCGAGCGCGCGTTCGAGGGCGAGCGCGAGGCCGAGGCCCTCGGGGTGGGGGCGCGTCAGGTGCTCGGCGTCCGTCGTCATTCCGAATCCGCCGAGGACCGCGAGAGGCCGCGCGCCCCGTCGCCGCGCATGGTTTTCCTCCTCGAGCACGAGCACGCCCGCGCCCTCGCCCATGACGAACCCCTGGCGCCGTTTGTCGAAAGGCCGGCTCGCGCGTGCCGGATCCCCCTCGAAGGCCTTCGAGAGCGCGCGCGCATTGCCGAACCCCGCGACCGTGTTCATCCGCGTCGCCGCCTCCGCGCCGCCCGCGATCATGACGTCGGCCTCGCCCGCTTCAATCAGGAGCGCGCTCGTCGCGATCGAATGCGTGCCCGTCGCGCAGGCGCTCGCCAGGCTGTAGGAGGGGCCCATGAAGCCATAACGCATCGCGATCAGCGCGGCGGCGCCGTTCGGCATGACGCCCGGCACGAAATAAGGCGAGACCGCCCGCGGGCCACGCTCGTTGCTCCGGGCGATCTGCTCCTCGAAGATGTCGACCGATCCCATGCCGGTCGACATCAAGCAACCGACCCGCGCCCGCGCGGCCCCCGCTTCCTTTTCGATGCCGGCCATGGCCACGGCCTCGACGGCGGCGGCCAGGCTGAAATGGGTCACCCGGCCGTAGACCTCGGCTTCCTTGGGCGACATGTACGGCGCGACGTCGAAATCACGGATGGTCGCGGCGATGTCGCTGCGCAGTTTTTCCGTGGGGAATTCGCGGATGTACGAGACACCCGAGCGCCCGGCGAGCAGGCTCTCCCAGAAAGCGGGGACGTCGAGCCCCACCGGGGTCACGACCCCCATTCCGGTCACGACGACGCGGCGAGGCATGAAGAGGGATCAGCCGCTCACGGCGAGCCGGGCTTCCACCTTCTTGCAAAGGTCGCCCACCGTGGTGATCTCCACGAGGTCCTCGTCCGGGATCACGATTCCGAGCTCGGTCTCGAGCTCGCCCACGATCTGCATGACCGAGAGCGAGTCGATCCCGATTTCACTGATCTTGGACCCCAGCGTCACGTGGGGAAAGGGGCGCTTGTCGACGCGCGCGGCCACGGTCTTGAACATCTCGAGCAGATCGCGCTTCTCGTTCATGTCTCAGCCAATCCTCTGGAGCTCCATCTGGACGAGGGAGCTGTAGTGGATGTCGAATGCCCGGACGCAGGTGGAGAGGTAACGGTCGTAGTCCTCGAAGACTTTGTCGCCCCACTTCGTCCGGATCGTTGTTTCGGAAAGTCGTAGGCGCCGCAGCCACTCCGCCGTCGTGCGCTGGTAATGCTCGCGCCGCGTGTGGAGCGTCTTGACCTCCCACCGGGGATTGATGGCCTGGATCAGCTCCTCGAGCCGCGGGTTCAGGCCATTCGGGAAGATTTCCTTCGACGAGAAGGAGAAATCCTCGAGGTCCTTGCGTGTATCGGCGGGCAACGCGCCCCAGGGCCGCATCTTCGGCGTGCGGTTGCGCAGGATCGCCTGGAAGCCAAACGTGGCGCCGGGCTTCGTGATCTGCCAGCATTTCTCGAAATAGCGCCGGTAGATGTCCACGGCCTTGCCGAGGCGCGCCTCCTCGGGCGAACAGAGGTGGTCGATCATGCAG
>JANMGF010000652.1:0-3479 GCA_031374535.1 Polyangium sp. (in: bacteria) | reverse complement strand
GCCCGACCTTCCCGCGATCGTCGACAGCGTGCGTGAACCGGGCCTCGACGTGCGTCGGCTCGGCATCCACGCGGTCGAGAACATCCCTGGGTACGCGCCGCCGCAGCCCTTCTCCGACTACGACGTCTTCCGCGATCGCGGCGTGCCGTTTCTCTTCCTGTCGAGCGGCCGCACGCCGCGTTACCACCGCCCCTCGGACCTGCCCGACACGTTGTACTACGACCGCATGGCGCGCACTTCGCGCTGGATCGCCGCGCTCGTGGCCGCGATCTCTGCGAAGGCGCCCGCGCTCGACTTCGACCCGCGCGGCGAGGATCTCGCGACTGATCGCGACACGCTCCGTTACGCGTTCGACGCGGCGGCGAAGCCCTGGAGCTCGGTCCCTGGCACGAGCCCCCTCACCGCGGCGCGTATCCTCGGCGATCGGGCGCGCCTCGAGGCGATGGCCGAGCCGGGCCATGTGTGGACGCCCGAGGACGCACGCTCCCTCGAGCGCGCGAGTTTCCGGCTGCAATGCCTGCTTTACCGCTACCCGGTCTGCTTCACGCTTTGAACGAAGGCCCCCTTTGTTTGGTTGCCGAGCCAACGGTCGCGCCCCGAAAGAACACGTTTCCCCGCCGAGCGAACGTGCAGAACGACCTCTCCCGCGTGCACTTCGGTTCATGCTACGTTCCGTCACGGAGAACTCTCGACCCGATGCCCGCGAACATCGATCAGATGCTCAAAGTTTGCCGTGACGTGATCGCGCCGCTCGTGCGTGCGGATCAAGGCGAGCTCTACCTCGTGGCGGTGGAGCCGGACCAGATCACGCTCCACCTGGCGGGGATGTGCGCGGGTTGTCCCGGCGCCAACCTGACCACGAAGGGCGTCATCGAGCCTGCCGTGCACGCCGTCGCGCCCTCGGCGCGGGTCGTCGTGACGAGCGGCATCCGTATCCCCGAAGGCGCGTCGCTCGTCACCTGACGGCGGCGCACGCGAGGCGAAGCAACGCGTCTGCCGTGCGCGGCTCGTACGTCTCTTGTGTTCGTGGTGGCAGGAGAGGGGAGAGAAGCGTGGGGCCCCGCGTTTCACGGGGCCCGGCATCGCGAGCGTCTACTTCTTCTTCTTTTCGGCGGCGGGCGGGGGCTCGGGGGCCTTCTCTTCGCCGCGGATCGCGGCCCTCACGGCCGGATCGATGTCGTCCTCGACCACCGGCTTGTTCGGTCGCAGCGTCTCGAGGTTCATGAGCGTCGCGTTGTCCTCGTACGCGATGGCGGCCGTCGTATCGGTGCGCTCGATGAGCCGCACGTGCGTCGTCGCGTCCTTCCAGTCGATGACCGTCACGAAGAACCCGGCGTCAGGCATCGGCGGGATGACCCGGCCCGGCGTGCCGTAGGCCGTGGAGAGCTTGACCGCGGCCTCCTGGAAGTTTTTCCCGAGCGGCCCGCCCTCGACGAGCTTCACTTCGTCGATGATTTTCCAGAGCTTGTTCTGGATGAAGAAGAAGTACCGCGTCGTGCCCTTGCGGGTCTGCGACAGCATCCACTCGCTGTTGAGGTAGCTGAACTCGCCGCGGAGGGGCGTGGAGTCGACGGCCGTCGGCAGCTTGCCGAACTCGATCTTGCTGCGGCGGAAGGTCGACTTCTCCTCCGCGAGCTCGGCGTCGAGGGCGCGCATCTTCACGCCTGGCGAGATTTTCTGGTAGAGCGGCTTGTAGTCTTCGTCGAGCTGCGCGTCGATCGCCTCGCCGACCTGCTTCGTCGACATGCCCCACTTGAGCGAGGCGGGCGCGAGGGCGATGCTCTTCTTGGCAACCGCCGGGCCCACCAAGGCGGGGGCCGCCGTGTTCTTGCCCTTCTTGGCCTGCGCCTCGACGATCGTCGGGCTCATCGTCGCTGCGAGGCCGAACGTCGTGGCCAGGAGCGCTGCCCAAAGCTTGTTCACCTTCATCTCCATCCTCCGCCCCGTAAAACCCGTGGCCGGCAACCGGGATCTGCCAGATTCTGCGTCATGACCCTCGGACGGGCGAGTCGACGGTAGCAGAGGCCCGAAGCCCAGGAAAAGGGCCCGCCGAGGTCTTCGGGCGTTGGACGAGGCTTCCGGCCGATCGATGGAAAAGGATCCGATCGGGAGAGGCGGCTGGCAGCACTGACAGGCCCCGGGCGACGTGCTAGCTCACGCCCCATGGCTCACCTCTCGACGCGGACGGCTGGACGGGCCATGGCGCTCGTGTTCGGCGCGGCCCTCGGGGTGCTCGGGGCCGGGTGTGGCGTTGCGGGCGTACGTGACGGGGTCAACGTGGCTGCGTTCCCGGCCTGGGATAGCCGTGCGCAGGTCCTCTTCGACGACGTCATCGATCCGGTGTCCCTCGGCCTCGGCGTGGACGGATCGAATCCCCGGAAAGATCCGGTCCTGAAGGAACGAGCGCGGGCGGCCGAGCTTGTTTCGCGGATGCGCGTCAGCACGGTGACCGTCGAGTCGCTCGACGACGTCCGGACGTACCACCTCGTCGTTCAGGTTGTCCCGCCGCCGTTCGGCGCGCCCACCGTGGAAGAGACGGCGTTCGAGCTCGTCATTGGCTCGGCGGCCCCGGCCTACGGGATCGCCAGGGCCTTCGACATGCGCCTTCGTGGCGCTTCGTTCATCGGCTTTCTCCGTCGTTTCGCCGGCGACGGAGACGAGCCCAGGCTTCACTGGCATCTGTCGCCGGACACCGCCGAGGTGGCGGCCGCGGTGACCGATGCCCTCGCCCTCGCGGAGCTGTCGGGATCGTGAGTAACGTAGGCATCAAGACGCTGAAGGAAGTAGAAGGAATGCGGGCCGCCGGCCAGATGGCCGCGGAGACGCTGCTCGCCGTGGGGGAGATGATCCGGCCTGGGATCACCACCGAGGACATCAACCGCTTCGTTCACGACGACACGGTCCGGCGGGGCGGCTTTCCCGCGCCGCTCAACTACCACGGCTTCCCGAAGAGCGTGTGCACCTCGATCAACGAGGTCGTCTGTCACGGGATCCCGGGGCCGCGGGTCCTTCAGCCCGGCGACATCATCAACGTCGACGTCACCACGATCTACAACGGGTTTTTCGGGGACACGTCGGCCACATTTTACGTGGGCAAACCTTCGGCCGGGGCCAAACACGTGACCGAGGTCTCGCGGCGCTCGCTCGAGCTCGCCGTGGCGCAGGTCCGCGAGGGCGCGCGGCTCGGGGACATCGGCGCGGCGATCCAGGAGTTCGCCGAGGGCGAGGGTTGCTCGGTGGTGCGCGCGTTCGTGGGTCACGGCATCGGCCGGGTGTTCCACGAGGCGCCCCAGGTCTCGCACGTCGGCAAGCGCGGGTCCGGGATGCGCCTCCGCGCCGGGATGTGTTTCACGATCGAGCCCATGATCAACCTCGGCCATCACGACGTGGAGGTCCTCGCGGACAAGTGGACCGCCATCACGACGGATCGCTCGCTCTCCGCGCAGTTCGAGCACACGCTCGTCGTGACGAAGAACGGC
>JANMGF010000610.1:0-11859 GCA_031374535.1 Polyangium sp. (in: bacteria) | reverse complement strand
GCATAGCGTCGGGGCGATTGGACCTTATCGAATCATGGGGAAGTTCACGAAGGGCCGGGGTGGCCAGTGGGAGGCGCACCATATTTTCGAGACGGCGAAGATGAAGCTGTTCGGGCTCGACCCGAAGGACGGGCCCTGTGTTCTCTTGACGAAGGAGGAGCACATCAAGATGGGGAAGAAACTGAGAGACGCGACGAACCTTCTTCGCAAGAACTGGGAGAAACCGGACCTGTGGAAGATGTATCAAAAGGAGTACAAGGATGAGCCTGAATGGCTCAAGGCAATCCAGAAATACTTTGTGGACTGAGTCAGGCTCGTCGTCGCACCACGCGAGCAAGGACCCACCAACATGAAAACCAAGGTTCGGTTTTACGAGAACACCAGCGATATCGCAGACCCCAAGGGCTCCCTTCTGGAACCAGCAGGCTGCGGGCCCGATGTGGCCGAGGTTATGGAAGACGTCATCCGGGGCAAGCGCTCCGCCTACGTCGTCGTCGAGCTCGACAGCGACGACCCGCGGCTTCCCCTCCTGCAAGGGCGCTTCCAGGCGCTCGGCCTCGATCCGCTCGAGGGTCGCTGGGACGAGTACACGGAGGCGGAGCTCGACGCGGCGCCGCTGCTCGTCATGTCGTGCGACTTCGATGCATCGGTCTACGGAGGTCCACGACTGGGCACGACGTACGACATGTCCGAGGCTTGTCCGCGCTGCGGCGCGGGGGCTCGGCAGACGTCGGCGATGTTCATCGACGGCGAAGACCTGCCCAAGCTCGAAGGCCGGCGCGCGTCCGCGACCTACTACAAAAACATGCTCGTCGACGAAAAGCTGGCTGGCGTGCTCGCAGAGAGCAGCCTGACCGGGATCTCCTTCCAAGGCGTCTTTGCAGCCTTCGAGGAGAAGAACCCCATCCAGCTTCCGTGGCGGCAGCTCTGCGCCACGCACGCTTTGCCTCGCATGTCGCCGCGCTCGACCGGGGTCAAACCCTACCAATCATGCGCTTGCGGGCGGAGCAGCTTCGTGACCCCCGCGGAGGTCCCCCTGCGCCTCGCCTACCGCGCCAGGGACGTCGCCGATATCCGCGACACGAACGTGAGCTGGGAATGGTGGGGCGAGGTGAAGTTCAACGGCGACGTGAGCGACGCCCTGTTCCCCCGTCCCCAGTTCCTCGTCACCCCCAAGGTCCGCCGCAACTTCCTCGATGCAGGCGTCACCGATTTCAACTGGATCCCGATCGGCGTCGTGGACGAGTAGGTCCGCTTTCGCTCGTTTGGCACCGAACGCGGCAGCCAAAATCCGCTTTCCACGGCCCGACCGCCTCTGCTAGACTCTCCAGCCCCCGTCTCTCGGGGAGGGGAACTCGCATGCCGCTCAGCGAAAAGAAGATTGCCCCCGCATTTTTCATAGGTCTCGGGGGCGCGGGAGGCGCCATCGTCGACGAGCTCGCCCGCAAGGTGAAGCAGGAAGACTCGTTCGAACGATACAAGGACCTCGTTCACTTCTTCGCGTTCGACACCGACGCCGACGATCTCGCGCGGCTCGTCTGGATCGACGCGGCCCACAAGTTCGTCCTCTCGGACTTCGACAAGCCCGAGTATGTCGAGCTGAAGCGTGGCCTCCTCCACGCCAAGGCCGATCCGCTCTTCGAGCAGTGGTGGCCCGCCTGGTATCAGCCCCGCGCGCATCGCGGCAAGGGGGCCGGCCAGATCCGCATCGAGAGCCGCCTTTCGATCTACCACCACCTCGAAAACGATCGCGCCAAGATCATCGAGACCTTCGAGAAGGCCATCCGCCGCGCTTACGACGTCCACAACCCCTTCCGCGCCAACAAGGCCGCCAAGATCCACGTGTATGCCTCGCTCGCCGGCGGCACGGGATCCGGCGGCTTCGCCACCCTGGCGCTCACCGTCCGCCGCCTCCTCGGCGGCCAGCGTGGCCATCGCATCATCGGCACGTTTGTCCTACCGAACGTTTTTCGCGGCAAGGGACTGCCGCCGAACCAGTTCGACAAGATCATGTCGAACGGCTACGCGGCCCTTCAGGAGCTCGAGCTCCTGCAGAGCGCCAGCCCTGCTGCGCCCGCCCGTTTCCACTACGACCCCGACAACCCCGAGCGTGTCCTCGTCGACCGTCCCCCCTTCGATCAGATCTATCTCGTCGAGGAGAAGACCGAGAGTGGCGTGGTCCTCGCCGATTCGCAGGAGGTTTACCCCGCGATCGCCGACGCGGCCCACGCGCAGATCTTCACGTCCATCCTCGATCGCGAGGGCTCGACGCTCGACAACGACACGCGTGAGCTCATGCAGCTCGACGAGCAGGCCTTCACCAAATCGTTTGGCTCGTTCGGCATCGGCGCGCTCGTCCTGCCCGTCGCGGACGTGCTCGAGCATGCGGCCTTGAAGCTCGGCTCGGAGCTCTTGCTCGCGGCCGTTCCCGGGGGCAGCGCGGCGCTCGGCGACGGCGCCGATCTCGACGCGGCGGATCTTGCTTTCGTACGGGGCCTCGAAAGCAAGGCCGAGGGACGCGGCGACGAAGCCGAACCCTATCGCCGCGCCGTCGAGTGGGCGCGTGGCGGCGGCAGCGGCGGCGAGGGCACGATCGGCGCGTTCATTCGCCGCACGCGGGAGGACGTTGCCAAACGTATCGACGAGGCCATCAAGCTGCGCGGCTGGGACGAGGCCGAGCTTTCTGCATTCGAGCGTGATCCCGAGCGTGTTCGTTCGGAGACCGCGCAGGCCTTCGCCGCGCTGAAGATCCAGGCCGGCAAGAGCGAGGACGCTGCGCGCGAGAAGGCGCGTGACGCTGCCACGCGTGTCGCTGCCGAGGGCGGCGAGCTCTCCCTCACCGAGCTTGCGAAGGGCAAGGGACCCACCGAGGCGCGTTACTTCCACGCATGGCTCCGGCAGGCCGTCGCGGCCGAGCAGGAGAATGCGCGGAAGATCTACGAACGTGGCCTCGTCCTCGCCGACGCGCGCCTCGCCGAGGACTTCAAGCGCCGCGTCGACGAGCTTGCCGCCGCCGCGCCGGAGACCTTGCTCGAGAAACTTCCCGGCCGGGAAAACGATTACTTCGAGGTCGCCGCCTCCTTTGCCGGCTGGTACCGCGACGTCCTCGACGGCCTCCGGGCCCGCATCCGCGCAAACGCCCTCATCGAGTTTTTCGCGGCCGTCCTTCGCGAGATCGATCGACGCAGGCTCTCGAGTTTCCACTTCTTCGCGCGTGTCGACCGCATCCAGCGCAGGCTCGAGGAGCGCGCGGCGCGGATCGTGGCGGCGGGCGGGCGACGGCACGAGGGCGGCGACGCGAATCGGTACGTCCTCGACCTCGAGGTTTTGCAGGATCACCGAACGGGCCACAGGCTCTGGGATCACCTTTATGCGCGCCTCGTGCGACCGAGTGATCTCCAGCTCTCGGGCGCGCTCTCGCGCCTCGCCGCCGTCGCGAGCCAGGGCGGCGCCGAGCAGGATATCGAGCGCCGGATCATCGACGACCTCGTCCAGCTCGCCTCCGCCGCGCTTCGGGGACGGATTGCTGGCAACCTCGAAGAGCGTGGCCTTCGTATCGACGAGGAGCTTCGTTTCGAGGCCGAGCTCGTCTCCGCCACGCGTAGGCTCGAGCGCCGCGGCGGCCCGCTCCCGCCCGCGTCCGATCCCCAGTGGATCGAGGAGGCGCGCCGCACCCCCGAGGAAGAGATCCAGAAGTACATCAAGGACAAACTCGAGTTTGCCGCGGCGAAATGCGCGCCTTTCTTGACGCTCGGCGCGGGCGCGCCGCTCCTGCCGGACAAGGCGTACGTCGTCATGCACGCCGATTACGAGCGCACGCTCGGGCCCGTCCTCGCGCACCTCGCCACCCACCGCGTCGACCGTGGGCAGATCGTCGCGTCCGACCACCCGTACGAGATCATCTTTTACCTCGCGCGGCTCGGCTGCCCGCTGCACGCCGTGAAGAGTTTGTCCGACTACGAGCGCCGTTACCGCGCGGTGAAGGACAAAGAGCTCGCCGAGGGCGCGAAGGTGCCGGGTTTGCCCAAGGGTGTGCCGCAGATCCCGCTGCACATCGACAAGAACTGGGAGGGCGCGCCGGACGCCGAGACGCGCCTCTTCCGTATCTCGATCGAAGGCGTGCGCGAGAGCGACTCCAAGATCGCCTGGACCGAACGCACGGCGCGCGTCCGGACGAAGGCGACCGAGGAGCAGGTCCGCACCGACGACATGCGTGATTTCACGCTCGCCGTCGCGTGTGGCATCATTCGCCGGGCCGAGGTCGGTTACTTGATCGAGGATCCGGATCTGCCCGAGGAGCGCCGGAAGCTCGGCAAATTCCGCGACCAGGCATTCTCTAATTACAGCGGGCGCATCGACGCGCAAAAGACCTGGGTCAGGCGCGCTTATGCCGCGAGGATCGTCCAGATCGAGGAGGAACGTGACGTCGCGCGGCTCGTCGCGCTTTTCGAGGCGCACGTCGCCGATATCGAGCGCCTCGTGAAGCTCGCCGACGGGGCGGGCGGCAAACCCGAGATCGCGCACCTCGCTCGCGAGATCGAGTGCCTCGCCGTCTTCCGTCGGGAAAAGGGCCTCTGAGGCCCTCGGGGGGCGCGTGCGCGTGATCGACCGGAAGCCTGCTTCACGGCCCGATCGCGGCAGGCGCCCCACGCTGCTCGTCGGCGTCGGCGCCTTCGGCCGGGATGTCGCGCTCGCGGCCCGCGGCGCCTCGCTCATCGGAATCGACGTCGCGCTTAACGCCGGAGGCAACGCCGGAGGCGGCGCGGACGCCTCCACGATCGATCCAGCCGCGAAAGATCCCTATGCGGCGATCGTGAAGCGCGCGGAGGACGCCCTCGCCGCAAAACTCGACGTCGCCCATTATCTTGATTCGTCCTCACCGACCGACCCCCGGGGCCCGCTTTGCGACGTGCTCGTCGTCGCCGACCTCGGCGAAACGTCCGTCGCGCCCCTCGTGGCGCCCCTCGCGGCTGCGCTCGCCGCGGGCCTGCGCCGCGTCTTTTCGGCCATCCTGCGCTCGGGCGACGGCGCGCTCGTCGTTTGCCCCTTGCTTTTCTGTCCTCGCTCCGGCGATCGACCCCTCATGGCCCGCG
This sequence comes from Polyangium sp. (in: bacteria), assembly GCA_031374535.1. Taxonomy (GTDB): domain Bacteria; phylum Myxococcota_A; class Polyangia; order Polyangiales; family Polyangiaceae; genus Polyangium. Next base: position 6,766 of record JANMGF010000610.1, on the reverse strand, counting down.
CCGCCGCGGCGCTCGCCGAACTCGCCCGACAAACCTCCTCCTCGCCCCGGACCCGCCTCGGCGGCCGCGTTTATCTCGTCGAGGATCAAAGCGGCAAATACCTCCTCTCCCGCGCCGAGATGGTCCGCTCCTTTGCCGCTTTTCTTTCGGCGCTTTGCTTGCCTTCCGTGCGCGACGACGATCGTGGCATTCGACGCCTCGTCGAGGACGACGGCCCGCCCGCCACCTTCGCCACCTTCGCCTGCGCGAGCCTCGTCTTCGACCACGCCGCCCTCTCCCGCATCGCCTCCGCGCGCCTCGGCCGCGAGATCCTCGCCCTCCTCCGCGCCCCGGTCGATCCGGCCGCCCTCGATATCGCCTCGCTCGCCGCGCCCCTCGTCCCGACGCGGAGCCGCCTCGACACGGAGCTCGGCGAGGACGAACCTCTCCTCGAATTGCTCGCGCCGCCCACCCTCGATATCCCCACGATCGAATGGGACGACGAACCGGAGACGCTCCTCGAACGCAAGTTCGGATCCCTCTTCCGAGCGCGCGCCGAATCCACGATCGCCGGCTTCCAGGACGAGGTCGAGCGATTCCGTATGGACAAACTCGCCGCCGCGCTCGAACAGCGCGGCAAGGTTTGCCTCGAAAATGGCGAGCGCGAGATCGAAACGCGCGTCTCCGATCTCGTCGCCGAGCGCCTCACCGGGCACGCGCGGGCCCTCCTGGTTTTACGGGACGCACGCACCCGCGCCAAGGGCTACCTCGACGAGGTCGTCCGCGCGATCGAGGCCCCGGAACTCTCGCCGCTGCCCTCCTCGCCCCTCGCGGAAAAACTCACCGCGCTTTCGGAGGCCGTCTCCTTTCGCCCGCGCCCCCGACGCATGATCGTGCTCGGCGCCGTCATGGGCCTCGTCTCCGCGCTCCTGCTCTCGGGCGTGCTCGTCTCCTCGTATCGCGCCCTGCTCGCCCCCTTCCCTCCTTTTTTCGACGTCGTCTCCCCGCTGCCCCAGGGCCGTCTCCGTTCCTTCTTCACGCCGCCCGTCCCGCTCCTCCTCGGCGCGGCCTTCTCGGCCTATTCGACGGGCTATCGCCTCTGGAAACACCGCAAACGCCACCACAACTGGGCCCGCGAGGCCCGGGACGACCTCGCGCAATCGATCGCGCGCCACATCCGCGAGGACCTCGTCGGCCATTACGAGCGCCGATTGCATTACGCCCGCCTCCTCTGGGTCCAGCGCGTCACGGACCGCCTTCTCGGCCGCATCGAGCAATCGATCGCCGCGCTCTGTGCCACGCGCGCCGCCCTCGCCGCCGCCGACCGCGCCTTGCGTTGGGAAGAACAGGACGGCGAGCGCGCGCTTTTTTCCGGCGGCCTGCTCTCCTCCTCGGTCTTGCATGCGGCCGTCGTGGGCCCGGACGACGTCGACGCCATTTACGCCGAGATTCGTCCCCCCGAGCCGAGCGCCGCGGCCGAACGCTGGCTCTCGGAGAGCCTCGCCGAGCGCCCCTGGAAAGAGGCCCCGTTCGCCGCGCACGACGACCTCCTCGCTTTTTGCCACGCCGAGCTCGAATCCTTCGAGAAGACCTCGCCTTTCGAGGAAGGCCAATCCTCCCTGCACGAGGCCGCCGAGGCCTCGGCGCGCCGTTTCCTCCGGCGCCTCTTCCTCAAGCTCTCGCCCTCGCTCGAGCTGGCCCCGAAATACGCAGCCGAGGCCCCCGCGCCGCTCCGCCTCCTTTTTGCGCCCCCCGAGGCACGAAAACTCGTCGACGCCGCGCTCGCCGAGGGCGGCTTCGAGGGCGCCTGGGACGTGCGGGCCCTCTCCCCGGATCCCGATTCGATCGTCCTCGTCGTCGCGCGCACGGGCCTCACGCTCGAGTCGCTCGCCTTTGCCCGCCCGGAGGATCCGTGATCGACGCCCTCCTCACGCTCCTCGGTGAATGGTCGCGCCTCGCCCAGGCCAAACCCATTCGAACGAGCCTCGGCGGCATGGCCATCGCGCTTGCCCTCCTCGTTTATCTCGGCGCCCTCGCGCGGGCCCGCTTCGAGCTTCGCGCCTTGCGTGTCTCCACCGGCCCTCTTTTTGCGCTCGCCGGCCTCGTCGTCCTCGCGCTTTCGCTCCTCGTCGCGCTCCTCGATGCCCTCCTCGCCCATTCCGACATGTTGCTCGTCGAGGAGCGTGTTCTTTTGCTCCTCGCCCCGGGCGAAGGGCAAGGCGCCTACGAATCCCTGCGCCGGATCCTCGCGCTCGCCGAGGGCGGTCGATTCGTGCTCCCCGGCCCCGTACATCTGCCGCTCTCCTTGCTCCTCGGCGTCGTCGTGTATCTCGGGCTCGTTTTCTGGGCCGCGCGCACGCTCGAAGAGCTCGGATCGCTCGAACAGAAGCCGGACGACGTCCTCGCGCGGGAGCGGCTCGAACAGCAAAAAGCCATTGCCAAGGCCCTCGCGGAAGGCCGACCGCTCCCCGTCAAACCCGTCGAGAGTGTCCCCCTCGCCGACGATCTCACTTCCCGATGGGGGCTCCGCCCGGGCAAGCCGGGCTCTGCCCCCAAACCCCCGCTCGGCCGCATCTTCAAGCTCCTCGGCCACTGGACCAGCGTCGAGTACGTCGAGGCGCGTTTCGTCCGCTGGCAAGGCCCGCTCGTGTTTGCCCTCGCCGGCCTCGCCGCGCTCGCCTTGCCCGCCGCGCTCGCGGGCCATTTCCCTGCGCCGCTCTGGGTCGGCGCGGCGATCGCGCTCGATGGCCTCCGCCGAAACCTCGCGACCCGCACGAAAGCCCCCGACAAACCCGAAGCCGAAAAGAAGGAAGCGCCTCCCGCGCCTCGCCCGCCCCTCCGCCCGCTCGTCGAGGCGATTCACGCGGCCCAGGGCCCCTTGCTCCTGCCGCCCGAAACCCCGGGGGTCGAGCCCGCCCGTATCTCGCCCGGGACCGCTTTACGCGCCAAACGTTTGCTCGACGATCTCTCGCGCGAGCTCGGCGCCGAAAAGGGGCTTTACGTCCACCAGGGCCTCGCTTGCGACGCCTTCGAAGCACGCAAGAACGTCCTCCTCTGCACGCCGCCGCTCTCCGGAAAAACGACGACCCTCGATCTCCTTCTTTTCTACGCCCTCCTCGTCGAGGCCGAAAACGTCCTCTGGCTCGCCCCCTCCGCCGCCGCCGCGCGCGTGGCCGAGCAGCGCGTCCTCGCGCGCGCCGGGGCCTTGCGGTGGAAATGGAACATTCACGCGGCGAATATCGCCTCCGGCGCCGGCTCTGTCGACAATGGGGGCTTCGCCCGGCTCGCCGGGCTGCGCCCCCATACCCCCGTAGATCCGACCCACGCCTCTCCCTCGCTCGTCTTCGCCGATCCCGAGGGCGTGCACCGCGAGCTTTGCGGCCGGCAACAAGAATGGTCCGCGTTCCTCGGGGGCCTCGGCCTCGTCATTCTCCCGGATCTCGAAGAATGGCACGGCGCCCCCGGCGCGCACCTCGCTTTGCTCCTCCGCCGCCTCCGCCGTGCGTCCACGCGCGTGACCTCTCGGCCTACCGAGGAAGGCGAACGGATTCGTTTCCTCTGCACGGCCGATCCCGCCTTCCGCGACCTCGGCCAGCTCGGCGAGCGCCTCGTCGGCCGGCCCATGCTCGTGCTCGGCCCCGAGGTCGACGGCGCCCCGCGGCCCCCGATCGTCTCGTATTTCCTCCCCCCGCGCCCTCGCACCCCCGCCGACGTGCACCCCGCCGTGCGTGCCCTCGGCGAATCCCTCGCGCAGGGTTTTTCCGCGGAGCTTTTCGGGTACGACGACGTCCTTTCGCGGGCCGACGTCGCGCGGGCCAATGAATGGACCCTCGGCCGCGACGTCGCGACCCGGGGCCGCGCATTCGCCGGCGAGCGCCACGAGCTCTCGCGTGCGCTCGCCGAGGCCGAAGTCGTCGTCGCCCGCGTCCGCGCCGCGAGTTACGGCAAGACCCCGATCCTCGCGGCCCACGTCGGCTTCCGCGCCGCCACCATCCCCGAGGCGCGCCTCGCCGCCCTCGGCGCTGGCGAACGCGTCGGCAAGGCCATCGCGCCCCCGAAACCCGAGCCCAAAGAAGTTTTACCCGACCAACCTGAAACCACGCAATCCCCCGGCGAGCTCCAGGCCGAGGCGATTGCCCAGGCCGACCTCGAGCGCAAGGTGCTCGTCCTCTGGCAGCCCGATCCCGACCCGTTCTCGGCGCTCCTCGCGAGCGAGCGGCCCCATTTTCGCCACCCCGACCTCGAGCTCGGCTGCGCCCTCGTCGTCGACCCGCTCGCCGAATCCATCCAGCGGGCGCACCTCCGCGCGGCGCTCGTCGAGGCTTCGTGGAGCGAGGAAGAGCTCTTTTCGGATTTCTCGCGCCCCGTCGTGGAGGCCGAGCTCGCGCGCCTGGAATCTGCCTCCGCCGAGGGCTCGCGTCTCGTGCGAGCCGTGCAGACGGTCCTCGATCCCGAGACCGGCGAGCGTCGCGACGTCCCCCGGATCTCCGCAGTCGGCGAGGCGCACCCGCCGCTTTGCTTCGACGTCGCGGCCGAGCCCGCGCGGCTCGTCGATCGTCACACGAACGAAATCCTCTTCGGCGTCGAGCGCGCGCGAATGCTCTCCGCGGCATACCCCGGTCGCATTTTCGTGTATCGCGGCGGCCGTTACGTGGTCAAACCCGCCTCCGAGCAGGACGGCCTCGCCTCGGGCCGCGTCGCGTGTGAGCGCGAGGAGCGCTGGCTCGTCACGAGCCCCATTCGTGAAGTCTTCGTCACGCCCGTCGAGCGCCGCAATCCCGAGCTTCGGACGTCGAACCCGAAGCGTGGGGAAGGGGAGCGCGACGAACGCCGCGCCGAGCCGCTCCGATCCCTCGGCGGCGCCCCGTTCCTTTTCGAGCGCAGGCTCGTCGAGGTCGAGGAACGAAGCCTCGGCCTCCGCCGCCACGGCCCCGACGGAAAGCCGCGCGACCTGACCCTCTACGCCGATCCGCTCCTTCATCGTTATGCCACGAAGGCCGCCGTGCTCGTGTTCCCCGAGGCCTCGTTCGGCCCGCTCCCCGAGGGCACGCTCCACGCGCTCGTGCACCTCTTCCGCGTCACCTTGCCCGCGTTCGTGTGGTGCCGCGAGGAGGACCTGCTCGTCGTCCGCGCCGCGCGTTTCGGGCCCTCCGAGAGCCCGGCGGTCGCCTTCGTCGACGCGCACCCCGGCGGCGTGGGTTTTTCCGAGTCCGTGACCCTCGACGTCCTGCGCGTCGCCTGCGGTTTTTCCCTGGCGATCGTCGATCGTTGCCCCGCCCATTGCGCCGCGCCCGAGGGTTGCCCGTCCTGCTTGCAAATCCCGCAATGCCACGCGGCGCCGGGCAAGGAGACCGTGCTGGACAAGCGAGGCGTGCGGGAGCTGCTCGGGAAGATGCTGGGTCGAGGCTCGATCTAGGGTATTCTCCCGCCCCCGATGCGGTTTTCCTCCCCGTTCGTCCTCGCGTTCATCGCGCTCGCCGCCTCCTGCGCCGCGGCTCCCGCGGGCTCCTCGGCCTCGGATCCCCCCGAGGAGCCTCCTGCGCCGTCGCTCCCGCGCGAGATCTCCCTCGATCCCCCGCGGGGCGCCCTCGGTACGGCCCTGGCCGTCGTCGCCCGCGACAAGGTCCCGCTCACGGGCCTACGTGTCGACGCGCGCCCGGGGGATTTCATGCTCGCACATGCCGGACGTATCGCGGTCGTCTCCGCGCGGGGCCACCTCGTCGATTATGGCTCCGAGGGCGGCGCGGATGGAATGGTCGCCCTGCAATCCGTGCTCCAGATTGGCCTCGGCATCGCGGCCACGGACGTCGTGCGCGTGGACCTCGTCGGTGAAAAAAACAACGTCGTGCGTGTCGTGCGCGGCGTGCGCGGACAGCCGCTCAGCCACGTAAGCTTTTATTTCTTCGGCCCGGGGGATGCCCTGTGGATCGAGAGCGCCGCCGTCGCCGCCCCCGAGATCGAGCCCGTCGATCCGGGCCCTTCCGGCGTCGCCAAGCGCCTCCCCGCGCTCGCCGTCAGCCTCGGCGAGAACGTTTCCTGGGGCAATGTGCCCACGTGGGCCGAGGGCGTCGGGCACGTCTCCACGGCAATGCAGCTCCGCACCGAGTTCGTCACCCGCGACAGCCTCGGCACCGCATACGCTTTTTGCGCCGAGGAGGGCCCGCTCTTCGCCCGCTTTGGTACGCCCGACGGCCCCGGGTTTTTCGAGGCCGCCTTCACCGGCGAGCGCGTCGTCCCCGTCGTCCACGCCGGCGCCTCCGAGCGCCGCCGCGTCGCGGTCACCCAGAGCGACCGCTCCTCCGGGGATGCCGTGCTCGCCTTGCCCTGCCGTCCTCCCACGGCGCGCCGCCGCGTCGCGATTCCCACCGTCGCCGCCCGCGGGGGCCGCGCCGAGCTCGCCCGCTGTGATGCTTCGGGGAGTCGCCGCCTCTTCGCCCAGCTCGCCGCCGACCAAAAAACGTTTGGCAAGACAGACCGCTCGATCGATCTACCCGAGGGCTGCTTCGACGCTCGCCTCGTCGCGCCCGGACATGCGGTCGGTCCCTGGGTACGCGTCGAAACGCTCTCTGCCGAGGCGAGCCGCGCCCAGCCGACCGCCGGCCGCCTGCGTATGGTCACGACCGACGGCGTCAAGTTTGTCCCTGCGCGGCTCCTCGTGCGCGGCCGGGAAGGCACGCCCGACCCCGACTGGGGCGACGAGCCGGTCTCCGGCGCCGCGCTGAACATCGTTTACCTCGAACGTGGCGAGGGCGAGTTCCTCCTTCCGCCCGGCAAATACAGGGTCGCT
>JANMGF010000599.1:0-2554 GCA_031374535.1 Polyangium sp. (in: bacteria) | reverse complement strand
CGATCGCGAGGGCAAGCGTTACGTCGACAAGGGGCTGAAGTACGCCGCGCCGACCGGTCCGCGGCTCGAGGCGCTGCTGCTCGACGACCCCCAGCTCCTCCGGACCCCGATTGTGCGTCGCGGCAAGGATGCGACCGTCGGTTTTCAGCCGGAGGCGTGGGAGGGGTGGAGGTGAGCCGCGGTTTTCGCGATCAATCGATCGCGAAGCAATAAACGCGGCCGGATCCGCCTTTCGGGGCCGTGTCGTGGCAGCCGCCGTTCTCGTGGACCGAGTTCCAGGGCCGGTACAGCGGCTCCATGCTCATATTGGGGCCGAGCCCGTCGGAGTGGCCCACCCACCCGAACAGCGCCGGGTCTTCCGAGGTCCAGTCGGCGCACGTTTTTCCGGGGACGACCGTGCCGTCCAGGTTGCTGCCCGTCAGGACATCGTGCTCGTTGGGCTTGGGGGAATTGGGCCATTGCCCCGCCACCATGGCGCCCTTCTCGTCGAGGAAGATCGTGTGATCGCCGAGCTTCGTATGCAAGTCCGCGAGATTGGCGGCCACCATCACGAGCTTCGCGTTGTACCAGGGGCCCTCTCCGATCCGGTCTCTGGCGTGCACCGGCCCGCCATTCGCGCCATTCTCGACGCTGAGATAGGCGTGCCAGGTTTTGGCTCCGGCGCCGACCGCGACGGCCAGGTCCTGGCATCGTTTATCCGCGCCGGCGAGCCCGCCCAGATTTCCGGTGGTGTTTCCTGTGCTCGACACGAAAAAGCTGAGGGACGCCCCGGCGCTGCCGCCGCCCGCGCCGCCGCTGCCGCCAGTGCCCCCGGTGCCCCCGGTGCCGCCGCTGCCGCCCGCGCCCCCGATGCCGCCGGTGCCGCCGGTGCCGCTGCTGGTGGCGCTGCTACTGCTGGCGCTGCTGCTGGCGCTGCCGGAGGTGCCAGGATCTTCCCCGCAGCCGGGCAGGAGGAGCGAGAGGCCGAGGCCGAGGACGATGCCGAGGTTGCGACGCTGATCTGTATGCAGTTTCATGGATGGACCCCGCAAGAAGGTTTCGCACGGCCCCACGCGGGCCGCTTGGCTCGTGCATAAAGCCTTCGTGGACGACCTCAAAACAGAGGGAGGCCGGGAAAGGCGTGCTGGAGCAGCGCGAGGGGAGAGGCAAGCCGGTGGGAAGGGGGCCGTGCGGGTTGCGAGGAGTGTGTTGAACGTGTGGAAATCGACCGCGCGGGGTGCTTGGGTGTGGGTGGAACACGTGGAAGAGGGTTCATACGATCTGGAAAGTGTGGTTTGAACGAGTGCGAGGGAGGCTAAACAGGTTGTATGGAGGCGTTTGAACGTGAGGAAGCACGGTCAAACGAAGGGCATGGCGGCGTTTCCTCTGGTGCAAACGTGGTGTGTGAACGGTGATGGAGGCATTTCCACGGGTTCGAGGGATGTTTTACAGGTGGCAGGGAGGGATTTCCGTGGGTGCAAGGGTGATCATGCAGGTGGCAGGGGGCGATTTGCACGGCGGGGAGGGGGGTGGGCGGGAGGATGGACGGGATTCCGTCGGGGGAAGGGCGGTGATGGGGTATGATCCGGGCATGGATACCTCGGTCAATTTCTGGCGGAGCCTCGGGCATCGCATCGCGGCCAGCGTGGGCGTCACGTTCGTCATCACGGGGGCGCTCGCGGGTTGCGGCGCCAAGGTCGTCGTCGACGAGGAGGGCGCAGGCGGCACGGGCGCGGGCGGACAAACGTCGTCGAATGGGACGACGGGGCCCGGACCCACGTCATCGTCGGGCACGATGACGTGCGGGGGGACGGGGCAGACCCAGCCATTCCTCGCGTGCTTCAAGCCAGGGGCGAGCGTGTGCCCGAGCAAGGAGAACGCGGCTGACCTGATCGCGGTGACTTACGATTTCGGGTGCACGTGCGACCAATCGGACATGTGCTTTTGCCTCGACGCGGTGAACGACGGGCCGAAGCCGGATCCGAGCGGCAGCGGACTCTGCTGTTACGACACGATGATCGAACTCAGTTGCGTCATCTGAAGGGCCCTGCCGTCGGAGGAGGGGCCGATCGTCGCGCCGTTGGCAAGGAATGGGCCAGCCGTGGATTCGTCCCCGTGTGTCGGGGCAGAGCTGCTCAGTCTGTTCAAGGGCCCGGATGCAAGCGTCGCGGTTTTTGCCCGTCGTGCTTGGTTCGGCGAATGAAGTGATACAGCGGGATGGCTGACCGAGCGCGTGATCGCTGGGTACGACCGGGAATCAGACGCGCTCGTGGTGGACGCCTTTGTCCGGGAATTACAGCGGAGCTATCGAGGAATCGATCCCCGCCACGGAAAGAAGGCTACACGCGCTACAGGAGGCCGGCCCAGGGGCCGTTGGGCCACATCGTCTTGGCCCAGTTGTTCAGATTGGTCCTAGGGGTCAGCTCGACGCCGATCTCCTTCAGCCTCAGCATCACGCGACGGGTATTGCGACCCTGCAACGGACCGGTATCGAACACGGTGCCATCGCTGAAATCCGTGCTGCTCGAGGACTGCACGTCGCTGTTGCCCGACGCGGCACTCCACTGCGCTGCGG
>JANMGF010000525.1:0-5479 GCA_031374535.1 Polyangium sp. (in: bacteria) | reverse complement strand
CGCGGGTCCCGGTAGTGGCGGCGCGGGCGGCGCGGGTCCCGGCAGCGGCGGCGCGGGCGGAAGCGGGGCCGGCGGCAGCGGCGGGGGCGGCGGCGCTCTTTGCCCCACGACCTTCAGCTTCGTCCCCCCCTCGGGCGGGAGCGCCCCACGCGTGCCCGGCGAATGGCAAGGCTTCGATCTCGCCACGGCGGCCGTGATGACCGGCCCCGACGCGAGCGGCGCTTACAAGGCGACGGTGGAACTGCCCCCGGGCCTCCACGCCTACAAGATCGTTTATCAGGATGGAGGCGGCACCCAATGGATCCTCGATCCTGCCCAGGGACGCCGCAAATACCTCGGCGGCATCGAGAACAGCGCCGTCAAGGTGCGCGATTGTAACCTGCCGACGCTCGACGTGAAAACCACGAAGGCGAGCCGCGTCGCCGCAGGCCAGGGGTCTTTCACGGCGGATCTCGGGTACGTCGACGGGGCCGACGCGAGCGGGGCCGACGTGGCGGGCTTCGAGGCGACGTTGCTCGAAGAGGGCACGAAAAAGCCCCTCGCGGCGCCCAGGGTCCAGGTCTCAGCCGCGGGCGACGTGTCGGTCTCGCTTTCGGGCCTCGCCGACGGCAAATACCGCGTGACGTTGCGGCCGCGCACCAAGAGCGGGCGCGTGGGCGAGCCCGTACACCTGCCCTTCTGGATCGAGGCCGAGCCGTTCTCCTGGAACGACGCGGTCGTGTACATGGTCCTCACCGATCGTTATCGCGACGGGGATCCGTCGAACAATGCCCCGGCGACGCCCGGCGCCGACACGCGCGGCGACTGGAAAGGCGGCGATCTCGAGGGGCTGCGGCAATCGATCGAGGAGGGGGAGCTCGACAAGCTCGGCGTGCGCGCGATATGGCTCACGCCCTTCCAGACGAACCCGGAGGCCGGGTTCATGGCGGCCGACGGCGTGCACCAGGTCACGGGGTATCACGGCTACTGGCCGGTGAAGGCGCGCGAGGTCGATCCGCGGCTCGGCGGGCCCGAGGCGCTCCGCGCGCTCGTGAAGGCGGCGCACGCGCACGGGATCCGTATCTTGCAGGATTACGTGGTCAATCACGTGCACGCCGAGCACGAGTATTTCAAGGCGCACCCGGAGTGGTTCCGCACGGGCTGCGTCTGCGGCACGGCGAACTGCGACTGGACGGAGAAGGCCCTCGAATGCCTCTTCGCCGATTACATGCCCGACATCAACCATTCGGTCCCCGAGGCGAATGCCCAGTTCGTGGACGACGCGGTGTGGTGGCTCGACGCGTTCGACCTCGATGGCCTGCGGGTCGACGCGGTCAAACACGTCGAGGAGGTCGCCACGCGAAACCTCTCCGTCGAGGTGCGCGAGACCTTCGAGAAGGCGGGGACGCATTACTTCATGATGGGCGAGACGGCGATGGGGTGGAACGAGTGCAACGACCCCTGCAATGACGAGAACTACGGCACGATCGCCCGGTACATCGGCCCCTTCGGGCTCGACGGCCAGTTCGATTTCGTGCTTTACCACGGCGTGTCGTACCGGACGTTCGCGTACGGGGACAAGGGGATGATCCACGCCGATTACTGGACCCAGCACGGGCTCCAGAAATGGCCCAAGAACGCGATCATGACGCCTTACATCGGCAGCCACGACACCCCGCGTTTCGTCTCGCTCGCCGATTACGCGGACGGCGACCGCGGGATCCCGGGCAACCAGTGGAACAACACGGCCGTGGCGCCGACGGACGCCGTGCCCTATCAGCGGATGCGCGTGGCGATGGCTTGGCTGCTCGCGTTGCCGGGCGCGCCGCTGATGTATTATGGGGACGAATATGGCCAGTGGGGCGGGGCCGACCCGAACAACCGGCTCCTGTGGAGGCCGGAGAGTGATCTCTCGGCCGAGGAGAAGGCGACGCTCGGGTTCGTGCGGAAGCTCGGCGCGGCGCGGCAGGCGATTCCGGCGCTGCGGCGCGGCGATTACGTCTCGCTCGGCGCGACGGAGGACACGATGGCCATCGGGCGGAAGATCCCGGGCGGGTCGGCGGCGATCGTCGCGCTCACGCGGTCGGGCACGGCCGCTTCGATCTCGGTGAACGTCGGGGCCACGCTCGGGTTCGCGGCGGGGACCGTGCTGAAGGACGCGATGGGCGGGCAGAGCGTGACCGTCCCGGCGGGCGGCATGGTGAACCTCACGGTGCCCGCGCATGCGGCCATCGTGCTCGCGCCCTGACGGTCAAGCGGCCAGGGGCGCCCGCGGCTCGGCGATGCGGGCGCCCGCCTTTCACGAAAGCGCCAAAAATCAAACGGGCGGGCCATCCTGACCATGGGCTGACGCACGGGCTGGGCCGAAAACAGTGCGTGCAAATCCCGATGGTTCATGCGATTCGTGGCATTGACGTTCGCTCGCGTGCCCGTGGGGGGCGCGCGCCCGGCTCGGAGGCGCGTCATGTTCTCTTCCTGGACGATCGGGCAAAAGCTCGCATTCGGGTTTTCCCTTCCGCTCATCATTTTTGGTGTGCTTGGCCTCTTCTCTTACCAGAGCACGAGGCACCTCATGGAGACGAGCGGGTGGGTGGCGCATACCCACGAGGTGCTCACCGATGTATCGGACATCCTTTCGGATTTGCAGGACGTGGAGACCGGAGAGCGGGGCTACGTCGCCACGGGCAAGGAGGAGTTCCTCGAGCCCTATCATTCCGGTCGTAACGAGGCGAGCAAACACCTCGAACATGCCAAACTATTGACGTCGGACAACGAGCGCCAGCAGGAGCGAATCGCGCGCCTCTGGAAGGAAATCACGGCGAAGCTCGAACACTCGACGGGGTCGATCGCGCTTCGTCGCGAGAAGGGCCTCGAGGTAGCCGCCCAAGCGATGACCGATGGGCGAGGCAAGCTCTTGATGGATACGATCCGCGGGACGATCGCCGAGATGACGGACGAGGAGAACAAGCTGCTCGAGCGGCGCTCAGAGGACGCCAAGGAGGCGGCGGACCGGCAGACCACGGTGCTCTTCGGGGGCACGTTGGGCGCGATCCTCGTGGTGCTCGCGGCCGCGATCGTCATCGTGCGTGGGCTCGGGCGACAGATCGGCGGGATGGTGCAACGTATGCAGAGCGCCGCGGCCGAGCTCGAGGCGGCGGCGACGCAGCAGTCCCGGGGCGCGAAAGAGCAATCGCAGACCTCCACGGAGGTATCGACGACGGCGCGGGAGCTCGTCTCCACCTCGCGTCAAATCGCTGGCAGCGCGCAGCGGGTCACGCAGCTCGGCGGCGAGACCACGCAGGCCGCGAAGAACGGCGAACGTACGGTCCAGGCCGCGAACGAGGCCGTGCTCAGCGTGCGCACCGAGGTTTCGCGGATCGTCGATCACATGATCCACCTCGGGCGCAAGTCGCACGAGATTGGCGGCATCCTCGACATCATCAACGAGCTCTCCGAGCAGACGAACATCCTCGCCATCAATGCGACGATCGAGGCTGTGGGCGCGGGCGAGGCGGGGCGGCGGTTCGGCGTCGTCGCGAGCGAGATCCGCAAGCTCGCCGATCGCGTGGGTGGCTCGACGAAGGACATCCGGCGGCTGGTCGAGGAGATCCGCGGCGCCGCGAACACGACCGTGATGGCGACCGAGGACGGGGCCAAGGCGGTCGAGACCGGGACGCGCCGCTTCGGGGAGCTCACGGAGAGCTTCAAGCGGATCGTCGATTTCGTGGCCAGCACGGCGGATGCGTCGCGCGAGATCGAGCTCAGCACGCAGCAGCAGACGAGCGCCATGGAGCAGATGAGCGCGGCCATCGAGGAGGTGGCCGGTACGGCGCGCGAGACGGCGTCGAGCTCGGGTCAGACGCTCCAGACGGCCTCGGAGCTGGTGGTCATGTCCCGGGAGCTGTCGCGGCTCGTGCGCAAGGACGGGGCCCAAGCGCTCACGACCTGAACCAGCGCGGTTCGGTGGACGAGCGCAGGACGGGGGTGCTTGTGGTCGTACGCACGCTCCTGTAGATTCGTCCCTCGTGACGACCCAGGACGTCGCCTTCGCCTGCGAGCCCCTCGGCGGGAACGTGGTTCTCTCGTTCGAGGGCCGCGAAGTCATGGACGATCTCTCGTCGTTCGCGCTCGTCGTGCACGCGCCGGGCGAGGTCGATCTCGAGGCCCTCGTCCGCGCGCCGTGCCTCGTGGTGCTCTCGGATCCCGAGGAGGGGACGGCGCGCGCGATCCAGCTCGTGGTGATGGAGGTGTCCGAGGAGGCGGGGCGCGGCCGTGATCGTGTCCTTCGATTGCGGCTCCAGGATCCCCTCGCGCCGCTGGCGCTCCGGGCTGGGTTCCGGGTTTTTCTGGACAAAACATCAGAGGAGGTCGTCACGGAGGTGCTCTCCGGGGCAGGCGTGCCCCGGGAATCGATCGTTCCACGGCTCGCGGGGCGATATTCGTTGGTTCCCGTGTGCACGCAGCACGGCGAGACCGAGTGGGACTTCGTGCGCCGATGGCTCGGGGACGCTGGGATCTCGTTCTGGACCGAAACGGCCGAGGACGGCGCATGGCGTGTCCTTTTTGGCGACGGCCTTGCCTCGCACGAGGGCATCGACGGCGAGACGCGCCTGCCCTTCGCGGGCCCGGGTGCCACGCGCACGAGAGGCGTGCGGGCGCTGCTCTCGCTCGCGTGGGAGGCAGGATTGTCCCACGATCGGGTGATGGTCCGCGATTTCGACGTGGATCACCCGGACGTCTACATCGACGGCGAGGCCGGCGAGGGTGGGCTCGAATGGCTGGAGTACCCGGCGCGCGAGCCCGACGCCCGAGCGGCCGCGGCGCGGGCGAAGCGTCGGCTCGAGCAGCTGCGGCGGGACGAGAATCGAGTGACGGCGACGAGTGATTGTATGCGGCTCGCCCCGGGCCGGCTGGTGGAGATTGCCGGGGGCGGCGCGGAGCTTTTTGATCAGCGTTTCCTCGTGTCGGAGGTTTGCCACACGTTTGCCCGCCCGCTCCGGGATGGAGGCCGGGGGACGCCTTATCGCAATGAAGTCGTCCTCCGGCCCACGCGGGGCGACCAGGGCGAACCGCGTCCGCCCTATCGACCTGCAATCGTGCGGACGCCGAGGATTCATCACGTGGAGAGCGCGGTCGTCACGGGGCCGCCGGGCGAGGAGATCCACACGGATGCGCTTGGCCGGGTCAAGCTGCGGTTTCTTTGGGATCGATCGGGCATCGAGGACGACCGTTCTTCCGCGTGGGTGCGCACGCTGCAATGGCCGCTCGGGGGCGCGATGATGCTCCCGCGCGTGGGCTTCGAGGTGGCCGTTTCTTACCTCGACGGCCTTCCCGACCGGCCCTTCGTGCTCGGCCGCCTGTACAATGCGACGGCGGTCCATCCATATGCCTTGCCGGCCGCGCGCGCCGTCACCGCCTTGCAATCGTGGACGAGCCCCGAAGACGGCACGACGCAGGAAATCAGGCTTGGGGACGACGCGGGTGGGGAGGCGTTTTTCGT
>JANMGF010000508.1:0-11925 GCA_031374535.1 Polyangium sp. (in: bacteria) | reverse complement strand
TCCGGACCGGATCGACGCGAACCTTTCGAACGGCGTGCTCCAGGTGCTCATCCCCAAAGCAAAGGCGGAGGAGCCGAAGCGCATCAACGTGAAGGGGCAGCGGGGAGAACGCGTCGAGGAGCAGGGCGTTTCGTCGTCCGTGAGGCCGCAAGGCGTGGCGAGCGGCGCGCAAGGCACGGGCGCGAGCACGAGCGGCGCGCAAGGCACACCTCCGGGCGTGCACGGTACGTCGCAGGCGACGACCGGCGCGGAAGGCAGTGAACAGGGGCTGACGCAGGGCGGCTCACGGGAGAAGGCGGCCTAGAGCGTCGACAAAAGGTCGGATGGACAAGGGCGCCGCGCCGCTGCTATCACTGCCCGCGTGCTCCCGCTCGCGGAGGTGGTGCTGATCGCCGGGATCCAGGGCCTCGCCGAGGCGCTGCCGGTCTCGCGTTCGGGGCATGGCGCGGTCGCCCGGCTCTGGCTCGATCCAGGGCAGGGCGCGGCGGCGCTCGAGTCGATCCTGCACGGGGCGACGGCCTGTGCGCTCTTCGTGGGGGCCCGGCGACATCTCGTCGCCGCGGTCGGCGAGGGCCTGCGGGCCGTCGCGCGTCCATCGCTCCTTCGCTCGTCGCCGGCCGCGCGTGACGCCGCCGTGCTCGTGGTCGCCGCGGGTACGAGCCTGCTCGCGCGGGCGCTCCTGGCCCCGTTCGTCGAGCTCTGGAGCGGCGCGCCGATCGCCGTGGGGTTTGGCCTCGTGTGGACGGGTCTCGTCATCGCCACGATGAGCCTTGCGCCGAGCGGGCGCGTGGAGGCGCCGCCGCTCTCGCTCGCCGCGCTGGTCGGGCTCGTGCACGGGACAGGCGCTTTGCCGGGCGGATCGGACGTGGGCGCGGCGCTCGTAATCGCGGTCTGGATGGGCACGAAGCCCGATCGCGCCCTCGACCTCGCGCTTTTGCTCACGGGTGTGACGCTTTTCGCGTCCTTCGTTTCGGGCCTTCGGGCGATCCCGGAGGGCACGGAGATCGGGGCAGGCGCCATTGCCGTCGGCTTTTTGACCGCATTTCTCGGCGCGACCGTGGCGCTCGGCGTCACGCGGAGCTTGCTCGAAAAACACGCCCTCGCGCGGCTCGCCTTCTGGATCCTCCCGCTCGGTTTTGCCACGGTCTCGTACGGCCGCTCGTTTGGATGACAACCATGCAATCCGCTTTCCCCGTTTTCGCCTTGATCCTCGCCGGCGGCGCCGGCACGCGTTTCTGGCCGGCCTCGCGCGCCGCGCGGCCGAAGCAGCTCTTGCCCCTCGTCGGCGAGACGCCTCTCCTCAAGCAAACGGCCGAGCGGATCGTGCCCCTCGTCGGCTGGGGGCGGCTCTTCGTCGCGACGGGGACACACCTCGTCGAGCCGACGGCCGCCACATTGCCCGAGCTCTACGCCGAGAACACGCTGGTCGAGCCGGCCGCGCGCAACACGGCGCCTTGTATTGGTTGGGCGGCCTTCCACATTGCCAGGAAAAACCCGGACGCCGTGCTGATGGTTTTGCCGAGTGATCAACACGTGCGTGATGTTCCAGGCTTTCGGCGGGCGATCGAGCGGGCCGTCGCTTCGGCGGCGTCCGGCACGATCACGACCATTGGCATCAAGCCCACGCACCCGGAGACGGGGTACGGGTACATCGAGCTCGAAGGGGAAATACACGGCGCGGAGGCGCTGCCCGCGAAACGATTCGTGGAGAAGCCGGATGCCGCGCGGGCCGAGGCGTTCGTCGCAGGAGGCAAGCACCTCTGGAATGCGGGAATGTTCTTTTTTCGGGTGCAAGACATGGTGGACGCCATTCGCGCGCACCTGCCCGCTCTCGCCGAGGGGCTCGACGCGATCGACCGCGCCGCCGAGGAAGGCGAGGAGCAGGCCGCCGTCGATCGGATCTTCCCGACGTTGCCGTCGATCAGCATCGATCATGGCGTCATGGACCATATCGCACGTTTCGCCGTGGTCCCGGGCGATTTCGGGTGGAGCGACGTGGGCAGCTTCCAGACGGCCTTCGAGCTCGCCGCCAAGGACGCACAGCAAAACGCGGCGCCACAGGGCTCCGTGCTCGTCGACGCGCATCGAAACCTGGTGCTCGATCTTCGCTCGGACGCGGGGGCAGGCAAACGCGTGATTGCCCTCGTCGGCGTGGAGGACCTCGTGGTGGTGGAGACCGACGACGCTTTGCTCGTCGTGCCGCGCGCGCGGGCGCAGGACGTGAAGGAGGCCGTCGCGGCGCTCAAGGCGCGAGGACGAACCCGGCTCGTTTGATACGGAAACTCGGCCCGCTCATGCAGGGACGGAAACACGCGAGGGGTGGACAGGACCGCCGCTTGGTTGCATTCTTCCCCGGGCCATGAAGGGACACGCGCGCCACATCATGACCCACCACGCCACGGCCGTCTCGCTCGGGACGCCCCTCGAGGAGATCGCCCGGCTGCTCGTGGACGCGCGGATCGGCGGCGTTCCGGTCGTCGACGATCACGAGCGCGTGGTCGGATTCGTGAGCGAGACGGATCTGATGGCGACGCTCCTGCACGGGCAGATGCCGGGGGCGGCGGCGCGCGACGTGATGAGCCACCCGCCGATCGTGGTGGACGAGTTCGCCACGACGGACGAGGTGATGGAAACCCTGCGGACGGGGCAGATCCACCATTTGCCCGTGGTGCGGAGCGGGCGGCTCGTCGGGATCATCACCCCGCTCGACGTGCTGCGGTATTTCGTGGAAAAGGTGATGCCGCCGGAGCCCGAGGTCGGATGAGCGGTAGAGCGCGCGCGCTACAGGTTGAAGTACTGGGCGCAGCAGCTCGTTTCCACGCCGCACGCATTGGCGTCGGGGTTCATGCAGGTGCCGAGCACCGTGTCGCCCGTGGAGCAGGTACACGTCGTTGGGCTGCCGTCCGCGGGCGTCGTGCAGTTCGTCGCGTAGGGCGTTCCTTTGCACGTCGAGGAGCAGCCGCAGCCCATCTCGCCGTTCGGCCCACCGCCGCCGAAACATTCCCCGCCCACGCAGCCGTTTTCGGCCTGGCAGGACTGAGCCGCATCGACCTTGTCGTTGCACGCCTGGGGGGGTTCCATCGGGCAGGTGGCCGCCGTGGGCAAGTAACACGAATACACCGCACCGAATTCATCGTCGCACGCCGGTGGGACCTCCGCGAAGGCCCCGTCGCAGAAGACGGTGCAATCGCCGAACATCGTGGGGCAATTGTTGACCTCGATGGCGTGACAGAAGTCCATGCAAGCCAGCTTGCCTTCGCCCGTCGAGCCGCCGCCCTGTCCGCCCTGTCCGCCGGAGCCGGCCGAGCCGCCCTGTCCGCCATTGTTGACGTCACTGCCACACGCAACGACGAGGGGCGCGGCACCGAAAAGAAAGAATCCGATCAAGGAAACGCGAAGCATTTGCATGAAGCGAGAATATCCGCTCCACGCGCGCATGTCGATGACGGTTCCAGGCGTCCCTAGCCGACGCCCTGCGTGATCAGGAGGCTCGCCGCGGGCAATGTATCGTAACGTTTGCCCGTGCGTGGATGCGCCGCGTCGGGGGCGACGTCGAGGAGAGGGCGGAGCGCGAAAACACGGCCTTCGAGGCGCGGATGCGGGACCTCGAAGTCGGGCTCGTGGACTATTTCGCCTTCGATCCAGAGGATGTCGATGTCGATCGTGCGAGGGCCCCAGCGCACGGGATCGGGGCGGATACGGCCAAGCGAGCGCTCGATGGCCTGCGTCCGCGCGAGGACCTCGCGGGCAGGAAGGTCCGTCGAGAGGAGCACGGCGCCATTCAAGTAATCACCTTGAGGTGGCCCGCCCGCCGGTGGCGTGACGTAGAGCGGCGAGCGGGCGACCACGACAAACCCCGGTGTGTCGCGTAGATCCGCGATGGCACGATCGATCGTCGCGGCGCGATCACCGAGGTTCGAGCCGAGGCCGAGGGTGATACGCCGGGCCTGCTGCATGGGGGAGGTGTAGGGCTCGCTCAGCGCGCGCGGGCGTTTTTCTCGGCCCACTCGATGACGCGGACGGACTGGTCCTGGCCCGTGAAGCGACTGAGCTCCTGGATGCCCGTCGGGCTCGTGACGTTGACCTCGGTGAGGCGCTCGCCGATGACGTCGAGGCCCACGAAAAAGAGGCCGTCGGCGCGCAGGCGCGGGCCCACGGAGCGGACGAGGTCGAGCTCGCGCGGCGTGAGCTCGGTGGGCACGACGCTGCCGCCGACGTGGATGTTGGAGCGGATCTCGTCGCCGCGGGGCACGCGCAGGATCGCGCCGAGGGGCTCGCCGTCGAGAAGGAGGATGCGTTTGTCGCCGACGGAGACGGCCGGCAAAAACTCCTGCACCATCGCCAGGCGTTGTCCCTCGCCCGTGAGCATGTCGACGATGGCGCGGGCGTTTTTGTCCTCGGAGCGGAGCATCATGACGCCCCAGCCGCCGGCCCCGTCGAGGGGCTTGATGACCGCCTTGCCGCCGACGTCGCGCACGAAGTCGTGGATCATGTCGCGATCGGCCGCGACCATGGTCTTCGGGGTCCACTCGGAGAAGCCGAGGGCGTAGAGCTTCTCGTTGGCGTCACGCAGGCCACGCGGGTCGTTGATGATGAGCGTCTTGCCGCGCGCAGGCTCGAGCATGAGCGTGGCGTAGAGGTAGGCCTGATCGAAGGGCGGATCCTTGCGGATGAAGACGGCCTCGACGTCGTGCAGAGGGAGGCGTTGCACGCCCTCGTCCTTGCGGAGCGTGATGTACGGCGCATCGGGGAGGATCTCGATGCGGTGCGTCGTGGCAAACGGAAAGCCCCCCGAGACGTAAAGGTCCTGCGGCAAGCAGTGGAAGCTCTGATGGCCCCGCGCCTGCGCTGCGCGGAGGAAGGCGAAGCTCGTGTCCTTGTCGGGGGACACGCGGGTCAGAGGATCCATCACGAACACGAAACGCATCGTTTTGCTCTCCCGTCGGGGATGGGACGCGCGGCGCGCTGGGACGAGCGCGACGCTCTCTCCGGCCGCGGTTGATTCCCACGGCACGGCCGGGGCATCCTAGCGCACGCGCGGCGCCCCCGCGCAGAGGAGCTTTGTCCATGCGAATCCTCCGTGCTCTCTCGACGGCATCGTTTGCCGCCGCCCTGGCGTTGCTCGTCGCCGTCCCCGGATCGGGCTGCAGCGCGCCGGCCGCGCGCTCGCCGGACGAGACCACGGCGAAAGCCACGCCGCCGCCGGCCCCCGCGCCCGCAGCGCCGCCCGCGAGCCTGATCCCCGACGCACCGAAGCCACCACAAGCGCCCGCGCAAACGAAACACAAGTACGCGGTGGCGACGGAGAACGCGACGGCATCGGCCGTAGCGATGGATGTGCTCGCCCGCGGGGGAAGCGCGGTCGACGCGGCGATCGCAGGGGCGCTGGCGATCGGCGTCGTACACCCGGTCTCGAGCGGGCTCGGGGGCGGGGGCTTCGCGACGGTCTACGACGCGAAAACGAAGGAGATCAAGATCCTCGATTTCCGGGAGACAGCGCCGAAGGATCTCGCGCCGCTGGAGGTCGCGAAGCGCCCGGTGCCCGAGGACAAACGCGGCGTGATGACGGGCGTGCCGGGCGAGGTCGCGGGGATCGCGGAGATGCACGCGCGGTGGGGAAAACTCGCGATGTCCGAGCTCGTGCGGGGCGCGGCGGACATGGCGGAGAAGGGTTTTCCCGTGAGCGCGCACATGGTCCGCGCGCTGAAGTGGAACGAAAAATGGCTGCTCTCGACGCCGAAGTACGGGATCTTCGCGAAGGCGGGCGCGATCGTGCCGGTGGGCGAGACGGTGAAGAATCCGGCGCTCGCGGCGACGTTGCGTAAGCTCGGCGCCGAGGGGAAGAAGGCGTTTTACGAGGGGTCGATCGCGGCGGACATCCTGGCGACGGCGCGCGCAGGCAAGAGCCGCATGACGAAGAAGGACATCGAAGAGTACAAGGTGCTCGAGCGCGCGCCCCTGCGTACGCGATGGGAAGGCTACGAGGTCGTCACGATGCCGCCTCCTTCGGCAGGCGGGTTGATGATGCTCGAGACCTTGCACATGCACACGAAGGCGGAGCTCGCGGCGCTCGGGCACAACTCGGGGGCGTACGCGCATCTCATGGCCGAGACGATGCGCGGCGCGGTCGCGGATCGGGTGCGTTTGCTCGGGGATCCCGCGTTCGTGAAGGTGGACGTGGACAAACTCGTGGCCCCCGAGCGTATGAAGGCGCGGCGCGCGCGGATCTCGATGACGTCGACGACGCCGGCCGAGAAGTTCCCCGTGAACGACGCGGGAACGACGCACATCGTGACCGTGGACGCGGAGGGGAACGTCGCGTCGATCACGACCACGGTGAACAACATGTTCGGCGCGCAGCTCGTGACCGAAGGCGGGTTTTTGCTGAACGACGAGCTCGCGGATTTCACGGCCGAGCGGGTCGAGAAGCTCTTCGGGATGTCGAAGGGGCCGAACTATCCGCGAGGCGGAGCGCGGCCCGTGTCGAGCATGACGCCGACGATCGTGTTGAAAGACGGAAAGCCGGTGCTCGCGCTGGGAGGGTCGGGCGGGACGCGGATCGCGACGGGGACGACGCAGGTTCTCCTCGGCCACCTCGTGTTCGGGCTCCCGGTGGACAAAGCCGTGGCTGCGCCGCGCCTCGAGACGCCGCCGACGGGGGGTCTGTTCATCGACGCGGCGATCGGCACGGAGGTGATCCAGGACCTCGAGAAACGCGGCGAGGTCGTGGACACGAGCAAGCCGAACTTCAGCGCGGTGCAGGCGATCTCGATCGCGGAAGGCGCGGACGGGACGCGGGTCCTCGTGGTCGGCGCCGATCCGCGGAAGGGCGGCGTCGGGCTCGTGCAGTAAGGGCGGGCCGGCGCCGGTTTGTCGGAAAGAACGTTCGTCGGGGCTACGCTCGGTTCGTCCGGGCGTAGCTCCCGCGTTTTGCGTTATTGCTGCGCGGCTGCGAGGACGAGCTGGGCGCTGCGGTCGTCGCCGAGGTCTGTCGCGAGCGCATACCCGACGCCGGCTTTTTCGGCGGCCGCGACGGAGTAGCCGCGAAGTTTGCCCACGTAGACGCTCCTCTCGCGCACGACACGCGGCTCGAGGCGCGTCCCTCGCATCGGCACGGCGCGCGGATCGAAGACGTACACCGTGACGCGGTGTTTGCCCTCGACGGTGTATTGCAGGAGCGCCGCGCGTTGATCACGCATCGCGTGCACGCGGGCTCCGTTGAAGCTCGCGACGAAGGGCTGGAACGCAGGCCGACGAACGGGCACGCCGACCAGCGGATCGAAACGCATCAGCTCTTCGGGGTTCGTCGTCTCGGGCGGGAGCGGATGCGCGTGGAGCGCGACGAGATCGTCGAGCAGCGAGTCCATGCCGGCCGAGACCATCTCCGGCGCTACGCTGGCACGCGCGATCGCGGGCGTGGTTTCCTGGCTCTTCACGGCCGCGACCGTGAGCGCGACGCCGGCCGCAGCCGCGAGCGTCGCCGCGTATTTCCAGCCGAGGAGCTTCGCGAAAGGCGCTTCGCGATCGGCCTCTTTCACGCGTCGCTTCTCGGCGAGCATCGCGGCGTGGATGCGTGCACGCAGCGCGTCGGGGACACGTTTCTCGGCCGAGCGCTTCATGCTCGCGCGCATCGCCCGCAGGAACGTCACGCGCTCCGAGCACGTGGCGCAGTGGAGAACGTGCGCCTCCATGTCGACCGCGTGACCGGGATCGAGCTCGCCGTCCACGTACGAGGACATGCAGCGCGCGAACAACGAACACTCGTCGGTCATCACCTTGAGGCCATTCATACCGCAGCACTCCGCTTCCGCTTCCGGTACGACGCGAGGTCCGTCGGGGCCTGTTCGGCCTTCTTCAACGACGCCTCGCTCACGATGCCCATGGCGACCGCGTGGTCGCGTAACGTCTTCTGCAAGAGCTTCCGGCCGCGATGCAGCCGCGACATCACCGTCCCGATCGGCGTGCCCATCGCCTCGGCGATCTCCTTGTAGGAGAGCTCCTCGACGTCGGAGAGCACGACCGCGATGCGGAACTCGGGCGGCAGATCGTCGAGGGCGCGTTGCACCTCGGCCTCGACCAGAGGCGCGAGCGCCGCGGTCTCGGGATCACGCATGCCGCGCATCGTCGTCGCGCCGATCCATCCGTCGGTGAGGGATTCGACGTCCGGCCCCTCGAGGATGTCGCGCTCGAGTCCGCCGCGGCGGTACCGGTTGATGAAGGTGTTCGTGAGGATTCGAAGGAGCCAGGCTTTGAGGTTCGTCCCGGGCTCGAACTGGTCCCGGGCCCGCATCGCCTTCACGACCGTGTCCTGGACGAGATCCTCGGCCTCGGTCGTGCTTCGTGTCATGCGGCAGCTCACCGCATAAAGCGTGTCGAGGTGGCCGAGCAGCTCCACCTCGAAGGTGTCGAGCCCCGCCGCTCCGTCCCCGCCGCCGGAGAAGCTCAGGTCCTGGGCGACCGAAGCTGGCTTTTTGCTGAAGAAAAACGCCATTGCGGTCTCCCAACAGGAGGGACCCTCTGCCTATTCCTCCGCAGATGTGTTCGTCTGCGAGGGCGCCTCGGCCGGGGGGGTTAGCTCACCGCCGAGCTTGCGCACCATCGCTTCGAGCTCCTCGACGCGCTGCGAAAGACGGTGAACGTCCGACTGAAGGTCGCGGAAGAGGCCCACGCCCGGCAGGATGTGACGGATCCGCTCGTCCACGGCGTGTTGCCACTGATCGAGGGTCTGCTTTGAGCTCTCGACGATTTCCGTCAGGCGCGCCTTCGCGCCCTGCGCAGGCTTGTCCGCCTCGGCCGGAGGCGTGGCTGCTGCGGCGGCGGGCGCCGGCGGGGTCTGCGAGGGCGGCACGGCAGCCGGCGCAGGCGTCGACCCATCGGCGGCGACGCCCTCTTGCGGACCACCCGGGATGAGCCGACCGATCGGGCCCTCGCGGAGCGTGTTGAGCAGCCGCTCGCCGCGCTCCTGGATCAAGTCCCGCAGGGTGCCGAGCGGCACGCTTCGGGGCTGGGACTTGAGGTCCTCCGAGATGATGAGCGCCAACGTGACCTCGGTTTTGTCTTCCTTGGTCGCGTTGTCGATGATCTGGACCTCCTCGCCCGCCCGGACCATCTCCCCGATCTGCTGGAGGGTCACGTAGCGGCTGTCCTTCGTATCGTACAACTTACGGTTGGAGTACCGCTTGATGACGCGTCGCGGCGTCGTGCCGGCCCCCGAGGTCTCCTTCACCGTATCCATATCTTCCCTTCGCCCTCGACCGAATTGGACCATCTGTAACCGACATGCGCAAGGTGCTGACAGCCTGAATCGTCCGAGGGGCGGAAATGTCGCGAAATCCCATGAATGCCATCGAGCTTTGGGGCGTGTCGGTCAGCTACGGGGCGGGTCGTGGCGCACTTTCGAGCATCGATCTCTCGGTTCGAAAAGGCGAGATCTGCGCGGTCCTCGGGCCGAACGGCGCGGGGAAGTCCACGCTCGTGAAGGTGATCTCCGGCGCGCTCACGCCCGAGCGTGGAACGGTGCACGTGCTCGGCGAGCCCCTCGCGCGGCTCGATCGGAGAGAAATCGCGCAGAGGATCGCGCTCGTGCCGCAGTCGTCCGAGCCTGTTCCCGGGTTCACGGTGCGCGAGATCGTGATGATGGGTCGAGCGCCGTACCAGGGGGCGTGGATGCGCGCGTCGCGGCGCGACGAGGAGGCGGTCGAGAGGGCGATCGCGCGGTGTGAGCTCGAGCCGCTGCGGGATCGAGCCGTCGCGGAGCTCTCGGGCGGCGAGCAGCAACGGGTGTCGATCGCGAGGGCGCTCGCGCAGGAGGCGCCGGTGCTGCTCCTGGACGAGGCGACGGCGCACCTCGACGTGCGTCACTTCATCTCGCTGTCGGAGCTCGTGCAACGCGAGGTGCGGGAGCGGGAGCTCGCGTGTTTGATGGTGCTGCACGATCTGAACGCGGCGGCGCAGTACGCGGACCGGGTCGCGTTGCTCAAGGCAGGGCGGCTCGTGGCGCACGGGACGATCGAGGAGGTGATGACGTACCGGCGCCTGAAGGAGGTGTTCGAGGCGGAGCTCTACGTGGGCGTGAACGAGCTCGACAACGCCCGGTATTTCCTGCCCGTTCGCCCCCAAGTTGGCCCTCTCCCGCCACGCGATGGATAAGCCCGGGTCATGCCCGGACATGGAAGGCCCTCGCCCGCTCGGCGCCTGCCCGCGCTTTTCTTGACCGCCTGCGTCGTAGCGAGCGGCTGTAACGTGAACGACAGCGCGCCGGACCTGCTCCGCGTGGTCGACGTGGCGCCGCGCGAGCTCGAGTCCGGCGACAGGCTCGAGGTGCTCGGGACCAACCTGCCGACGGGCGAGGCGCGCGAGGCGACGATCACATTTCGCGGGACGCTGAAACGCCCGGGGGAAGCGCCGATCGAAGGGCAAACGATCGTCGTCGACAAGGCGAGGATCTCGACCGACAAGGTGAGCGCCGCGGTGAGCGAGGGCCTCGTCGCGCGTTTCTGCGGCCAGGGAGACGAGTCTTCCCACACGACGTTCCACGGCGACGTGACGGTCACGCTGGAGACGAAGACGGAGGGCGCGCTGCCGGTGACGGGGTCGGTCAAGGACGTCACGATCGACGTCAGGCCGAAGGCGCCGCGGCGCGCGATCGCGCAGGCCAGGGAGCGCGACGGGAAGCGGGCGCTCGAGTTTCTGGGGATCAGCGTTTCCCCGGATGCAGCGACGTCGAGCGGGCTCGTGGTCGAGGCGGTTCGTCCGGACAGCCCCGCGGCAGGGGCGCGGATCGAGGCCGGCGACGTGATCACGAGCTTCGAGGGCGTGAAGGTGTCGAGCGTGGGCGACGTGATCCCGAGCGGGGAGGAGCGATCGCCCCTCGTGTCGGTGCGGCGCGGGGCCGAGGAGCCGCGGGTCGTGCCGATCTCGATCGAGGGCTTCCACGCGAGCGCGCCGTCGGATCTGCTGGGAGCGGCGATCGTGCTGGGTTTGTCGGCGGCGACGATGCTGGTGTTCGCCACGCCGCTCGGCGCGCTCGTGGCGTGGCTCGTGCGTCGCGTGGCGGCGCGTCTTTCGGCGCGCAGGCTTGGAAAAAGGGCGTTCGCGCGGTCGCCGGTGACGCGGCTCGTGGCGGAGGTGCGGGGCGAGATCGCAGAGGCGATCGCGCCGCCGGATGCGGATCCGATCGTGTCGAGGCTCGCGCCGTTCCTCGCGTTCGCCGCGATCTCGACGACGTTCGTGGTGATGCCGTTCGCGCATCAGCTGCTCGGCGCGGACCTCGATGTCGGGATGTTGTTCCTGCTCGCGCTCGTGGCGCTCTTGGGGCTCGGGCTCGTGACGGGTGGGTCGCTCGCCAGCGAGCCGTGGTCGGTGTTGCGAGGGCTGCGCGGCGCCGGGAGGATCTTGCTGCAGGAGATGCCGGCGGTCGTGGCGATCGTGTGCATCGTGTCGATCACGGGGTCGCTGCGGCTCGAGGACATCGTCGCGGCGCAGGGCGGGCAGGGGGGATCGCCGCTCGACGCGGGCGGGTGGCCCTGGCACTGGTTCGTCTTTCGGAACCCGGCGACGTTCGTGCTGTTTCTGGCGTACGTGACGGCGATGATCACGGCGGATGGGCGTGCGTCGGGCGCGCTTCGTGAGGCCGAGGCGAGCGGCGACGAGCTCGCGCCTTCGGGGAAGGTCGGCGCGCGGCCGTTGCTCTTTTATTTCGGGGAGTGGGCGCACGTGTTCGTCGCGTGCGGGATCGCGAGCGCGATCTTCCTCGGCGGCTGGCAGATCCCGGGCGTGGCGGGCGCGACGCAAGAGGGCGCGCTGAAGCTCCTCGGCGCGGTGCTTTTCCTGCTGAAGAGCTGGGGCCTCGTCGCCTGCGTGGTGGGGCTACGCTGGGCGCTGCCGCGGCTCTGCGCGGAGGAGCGGTCGCGGATCGCGCTGCGG